>WLME01000003.1 GCA_009700365.1 Actinomycetota bacterium
CCGTATGCGAGCGCTGCTGCAGTTGGTTCGTTGATAATGCGAAGCACGTTAAGTCCGGCGATCTCGCCAGCTTCTTTTGTTGCTTGACGCTGTGCATCGTTGAAGTAGGCAGGAACAGTAATGACTGCATCTGTTACGGTCTCACCTAAGTAAGCCTCTGCATCGCGCTTTAGCTTTTGCAATACGCGCGCTGAAATTTCTTGTGCTGTGTACTTCTTGCCATCGATATCCATCGACCAGTTAGTACCCATGTGACGCTTCACGGAACGGATTGTGCGTTCAACGTTTGTCACTGATTGACGTTTTGCAACTTCACCGACGAGAACTTCGCCATTCTTAGCGAATGCGACGATCGATGGGGTTGTGCGAGCGCCTTCTGCATTTGCAATAACCGTTGGTTCTCCACCTTCGAGTACTGATACGCAGCTATTGGTTGTTCCTAAGTCGATTCCGACTGCTCTTGCCATGGTCTTGCTCCTCTGTCTTCTTTGTCTGACCCACAAGGCCGAGGCCTTTGGGATTTGACTTCTGTTATCTCTCGAGCCGCTCTGGGTCGAGGCCGCCCATTTCTGGGCTTCTGTAACCTGAGTCGATTTTACCCAAAGAGTTGAGTCGGTGCGACTCAAGTTACATATGGTTGAACACCCCGTATTGGGGATTTATTCCAAAGGAGGTACTTCGCGGGCCCTAGCCGTAGGTATCTCGGGGGCCTCTTCCGTTGGAAATCGTTCTGAGGCCGCGCTTCCACGAAGGTGCTTGAGGGCCAATGAATTCAAGTGAGTCAATAAGGGCACCTGGGGCGCTTGAGCGGATCTTTTCAAGCAAAGATGCCCCAACGATATTGAGTTGGGTGGCCCAGGCTGTTGAGGAACATTGCACTAGTAAGCGGCCATCGAGGGCTGAAAGGGGTGTTGTGTGTTGGGCAATCTCTGGGCCTACAACTTGGGGCCAGGTAGCAAAGAGCGTTCCTTCTGCAAGGCCCGCGTTCCAGTCGCGTTGTTGAATCAAATCGTTGAGTACATTGGCGATCAAGGTGGGGTCTCCTGGAGTTTGGGTGCGCTCCTCGATTACTTTTTTCTTCTTTGTAAATCCAGTTTTATAGCTTTGGAAGAGATCTAGAGCTAAATCACGCTTGCTCATTTAGTGGTCTCTCCTTTTTGAACCTGACCCGGGGTTACATAAAACTTGGTTGATAATAATTCAGCAGGTAGATCGCTTTCAACAGCTGCAGTAATGAAGGTTTGTTCGGCCATATGAGTAACCGATGTCAGCTGCTCGCGGCGGGCTGTATCTAACTCAGCAAAAATATCATCGAGTATAAGGATGGGTTCGGCGCCCTCGGATTTAAGTAAGTTATACGAACCTATCCGAAGCGAGATAGCCATCGACCAAGATTCACCGTGGCTGGCATAACCTTTTGCTGGAAAATCCCCAAGTTGTAGAAGTAGGTCGTCGCGGTGTGGCCCAATAAGTGAAACCCCGCGTTCTTGTTCGAGACGCGCAACTTCTTGTTGGCGAGCTGTTAAGACCTCCATGTTGTGATTGATGTCGGCGGATAAATTCTCGGTTGAAGATTTATAGGCAATTGATGCAGTTTTAACTTCGTTTAAGTTTTTATAATTTGCAGCAACATACGGGTTTAAATCATCAACTAATTTAATTCTCTCTGCAGATAGTTGTGCTCCAAAAGCGATTATTTGTTCAGTCCATGGCACTAGCGCATTTTCTGGTGCTCGGGTTTTTAATAGAGTGTTTCTTTGTTTCACAACTCTCTCATAATCAGAGATGACACCAGCTAGCCGTGGCGATTGTGCAACCAGTAATTTGTCTAGAAAGTCACGACGGTGAGTTGGTTCTCCGCGAACCAAATCTAGATCTTCGGGCGAAAAGTAAATTACTTGCAGAGCGCCCAAAATCTCGCGTTGCGATTTAGTGGGGTTGCCGTTAATGCGGGCGCGGTTTGCTTTCTGCGCATTAATCTCGAGATCTACTTGTAGTAAACGGCTTTGGCTTTCTATCTCAGCCCTGATGATTGCTTGATCTGTGTTGAGAGAGATTAGTGGTTGATTGTTTGAGACTCGATGTGATGAAAGATAGGAAAGATAAATCAAGCTCTCTGCGATATTTGTTTTACCGCTTCCGTTATTGCCAATAAATGTTGTTGGGCCAGTCGGAAATTCGAGCTCTAGAGATTTATAGGAGCGAAAATTCGTCAGCGCTAGCCGAGTTACGCGCATTGGTATTACTCGTTAAGAGGCGTAACGCATAGGCATCAACAAGTAACGATAGTTCTCAATTGACGCGCTATTTGGTTTGGTGCGCCCGGTGAGAATCGCTGGTTTGTTGGAGCCAGTAAATGAGATCTGCACAAATGGTGTTCCGACTGCTTGTAAGCCATCTGCTAGGAAAACTGGGTTGAAGGCGATAGATATTGGTTCGCCGTTAAGAAGTACATCTATGGTTTCGGTCGCTTGCGCTTCTTCACCCGCGCCTGCTTCGAGGGAGACTCCTCCGTCTTTAAATTCGAGTCGGAGTGGAACAGTTTTATCTGTAACAAGTGCGACGCGGCGGACGGAATCTAAAAATGGAGCAACTTCTACGACAGCTGTTGTAACTGATTCTGTTGGGAGTAGGTGGCGGTATGGGGGAAAGGTTCCGTCGAGCATTCGTGATGTCATTGTTTTTCCATCACTAGAAAATCCCGCTAGGCGATCATTTGATGTCGATGGTGCAAAAGAAAGTGAAACATTTTTTGTGCCTACTAGAGATTTTGCAGCGTCTGCAAGGGTGCGGGCTCGCATAAGAGCTGATGTAGTAAATCCTGGTGTTGCGGGGTTCCAAGTAAATTCGCGAACTGCTAACCGGTAGCGATCTGTTGCCGCAAGAGTGATTGTTTCTTCATTAATTTCAATATGTACACCTGTAAGTGTTGGTAGTGAATCATCGCGACCTGCGGCGATTGCAACTTGTGCTACCGCTGTTGCGAAAGTGTCACTTGCAACAGTTCCGGTAGTTTCAGGTAATTCAGGAAGGTTTGGGTATTCCGAAAGTGAAAGTGTAGGGAGGGTAAATTTTGCAGCTCCAGATGTAACAAGGACTCGAGATCCATCTAGCGCAATTGTGATTGGTTTATTTGGGAGAGATCTACAGATTTCAGCAAGGAGTTTCCCGGGTACTAAAACCGCGCCTTTGTTTGCGATATCTGCTTTGAAGTTTGCTTTTGATGATGTCTCTAAATCTGAGCCGCTGAGAATTACTTCGTCGCCGGTTGCATCAATTTTTATTCCTAAAAGTTCTGTTTTTATTGGCCGGGTGGAGAGGCTTCTAGAAACCCAATTAACTCCATCTGTTAGTGAATGTTGATCAACAGTAAATTTCACGCCGTAGCCCCCGTGCTCATATAGGTATGTAGTAGACGCACTCTAATTTGGATACGGTCCGCTTGGAAATGGGTTTTGTATATATAAAGGTAGTAGTAGTAACCGCAGGCTAAAACTGTGGAAAAACGGTAAAAAGGCAGGCCAGAAGCTTTATTAACTAAAAACTCGCTGTGGGAAACACGCCCACCTCTGTGGGTAAGTACCTCTTTTAACCAAGACATAGAAACCCCTCCCCTTCACTAAACGTCGATCTACGAGCAATACCCACAAAAAATTGGCCTATATCCACAGTTGTCCACAAGTTATCCCCACCTTGGGGGTAAAGAGGGTGAAAACGGACAAAACCCTTATTTAAACCTATTACTTATTCTGTTGCTTAATCCGGCTAGTTAACTCATTGACCTGGTTGTAGATCGAGCGACGCTCTGCCATAAGCTCGCGAATCTTTCGATCAGCATGCATCACAGTGGTGTGATCGCGGCCCCCGAAAGTCTGGCCAATTTTTGGAAGTGAGAGCTCGGTGAGCTCCCGACAGAGATACATAGCAATTTGGCGCGCATTTACCAGTGCACGTGAGCGAGAAGTCCCACAAAGATCATCAATCGTGAGGCTGTAATAGGCAGCGGTTTGAGCCATGATGGTCGGCGCGGTGATTTCAGAGTTAACCTCATTAGGAATTAAATCCTTCAACACAATTTCCGCAAGTCCCATATCGACAACCTGGCGGTTTAAGGATGCGAAAGCTGTCACACGAATCAAAGCACCTTCAAGTTCACGGATATTTGTAGAAATCTTCGACGCGATAAATTCAAGCACATCATCAGGGGCATTCAATTTATCTTGTGCAGCTTTCTTACGCAGAATTGCAATTCGTGTTTCAAGTTCTGGAGGTTGGATATCTGTGATCAAACCCCACTCGAACCGCGAACGCAGGCGATCTTCAAGAGTCGTAAGTTGTTTAGGGGGACGATCAGATGAAATAACTATTTGTTTATTAGCGTTATAGAGAGTGTTGAAAGTATGAAAGAACTCTTCTTGCGTGCGCTCTTTATTTTCCAAAAATTGAATGTCATCTACAAGCAGAATATCTAAATCGCGATAACGACGCTGGAAAGCAGTCGCTTTATCATCGCGGATTGAATTAATAAAGTCATTTGTGAATTCTTCGGATGAAACATAGCGAACTCGAACGTTGCCATATAACTCTTTTGCGTACGCGCCAATTGAATGAAGCAAGTGTGTTTTACCTAGGCCAGAGTCCCCATAAATAAAGAGGGGGTTGTAAGCCTTGGCTGGCGCCTCGGCGACTGCGAAAGCAGCAGCGTGGGCAAAACGGTTTGATGCACCACTTACAAATGTGTCGAAGATATATCGAGCATTAAGTTGAGATGGTTCATCAGGTTTACGACCAGATTCATCTTCGCGAGAAACACGAGGTATAACACTTTCAATAGTTACCGAAGGCGCCGGTAAATCTGAGAGTTCGATCGTTTCATCGACCATCACTGCGATATTTGCCTTCTCACCAAGTTCATTGGTAAGAACTTCATTAACTACAGAGCGAAGTCGAGATTCAAGAACATCTTTAGCAAAGGCATTGGGCGCTGCCACCAATAAACTCGTTGCACCACCCTCGTTTTGTAGAAGACCTAGAGGCTTAGTCATCGCTAAAAAAGCGCGATGTTGAGGTTCACCGGCCGAAACGTGTTCGACTACGCGATCCCAGAGCTCGGTCAGCTCAACGCCAACAACTGCCATAAGGGGCCTCCAGGTCTATCCACAAAGTTATCCACAGGCTGTGGTCTAAAGTAGGGGTTGAGCCTCTAAATCGACCGAAATTGACGGATACCTGTGGAGAACCCGCAAAGTAGACCCCATTTCCATAAATAGCAAGCGGTTATCCACAACTTGAGACTTACCTAAGGCTAGATCGCGAGTTTGACCCGCAGCTATCCACACCCTTACCGTTACCTCCTCGCTTCCCCCGCACTTATGACCGATAGGCGTATTTCACGCCTCACAGATTTTGGAGTTCTCATGACAAAGCGCACCTTCCAGCCAAATACGCGTCGCCGCGCCAAGAAGCATGGCTTCCGTGCTCGTATGGCAACCCGTGCAGGACGAGCAGTTCTTGCTGCACGCCGCGCTAAGGGCCGAGCAAAGCTCTCAGCGTAAGGTTTCGAGCACACAGGAACCTCTCGTGCTCCCAGTCGATGCACGTTTAACTTCTACTTCAGATTTCGCTCGCGCAACTAAGAGCGGTATCCGAGTTACATCACAACACTTTGTTGGCTATCTATACATTTCTCCTGTCACAAATAATGCAACGGCAAAATGCGGACTCATTATTAGTAAATCTGTTGGTGGCTCTGTTAAACGCCACCGCGTAGCTCGCAAAGTTCGCCATGCAGTTGCGCCGATGATTTCAAATCTTCCCACCGGATCTCTTTTGGTAATCCGCGCACTCACCCAAGAGGGTGATTCAAATATTGAGTGTGAAATCTCAGATTTGATTTCAAAGCTAATTACTCGCGCTGAGAAAATATCGGCCAAACAATGAGAAAGATTTTTATTGCATTGGCGCGCATATACCAGGTAGCCACATCTAATTTCACACCCCGCTGTAAGTACTACCCGTCCTGCTCTAATTATGCGATTACCGCAGTCAGCAGGTACGGATTTAAAGGAATTGCCATGACTTTATGGCGCCTCGTGCGCTGTAACCCGTGGTCGCAAGGCGGCGTCGATTATGTTGACGAAAACCTTGATTGTGCAGATGTAGTAAATGTTGGAAGAAAGTCTGAAAAAGCAGATAACGAAAAAGAATTGGTGGGCGCTAAATAATGGGCTTTATTCTCAATCCTCTCTATAACATCGTCTCTGGCGTTATTGTCTTTATCCATAAACTTCTCGCACCAATCTTTGGCGCTAACTCGGGTGTCACATGGTCACTTTCAATCATGGGACTTGTTGTACTCATTCGAATAATTCTAATTCCGCTTTTTGTAAAACAGATTAAAAGCCAGCGCGCTCTCACTGCGCTGCAGCCACATATGAAAGAGATTCAAAAGAAGTATAAAGATGATCGCCAAAAGCAATCAGAAGAGATGATGAAGCTTTATAAAGAACACAAGACGAACCCAATGGCTTCATGTTTTCCAATTCTTGCCCAAGCACCAATTTTCTTCGCACTCTTCACTGTCCTTAATGGAATCGCGCACAACAAACCACACGGTTTCTTAAAAGGTGATTACCTAACAAGTGCGGCTCAAGCAAAATTCTTCGGTGCACCAATCTCAGAGACTTTTTTAGGGTCAGATAAAATCACCGTAAAGATCGTGACAGTACTTTTAATTGCATTTATGTCAGGTACGACATTTACAACCCAGCGCCAGTTAATGGTTAAGGGAATGCCAAAGATGGATTCATCCAACAACATGATGCTGCAGCAGCAGAAAATCATGTTGTATTTATTCCCGATCATTTTTGCAATCTCAGGCGTTAATTTCCCTGTCGGTGTTTTGATTTATTGGTCAACAACAAACTTGTGGACATGGGGACAGCAGTTCTATGTAATTAAGAGAAATCCAACTCCAGGATCTCCCGCCTACGAAGAACTTCAACGAAAGCGCGCCCACAAAGCGAAGATGGATGGAAAAGAGATAGATGGAATTGACCCAACCGATAGCGCTGAAGCGCCTGAGGTCCAGGGGCAACGTCAACAACCAAAGAAGAAAAAGAAGAAGAAGTAATTCGGACAAATAGTATTAATAACGCTTTAAATATGACAAAGGGGGCAGAGATGCCAGATGTAACAGAGACTGCAGAAGTAGAGACCGTAGAAGTAGAGACAACTGAGGAGAAGGCTGCCAAGGCTCCAAAGAGTGTGGCAAAACTTGAGGAAGAGGGCGATATCGCCGCCGATTACCTCGAGGGGTTGCTCGATATCGCAGATCTCGATGGAGATATAGATATTGATGTCGAGAACGGCCGCGCATCCCTAGCGATCGTCGGTGGAAATTTAAAGCACTTAGTAGGAGGCGAAGGCGAAGTCCTTGATTCAATTCAAGAGCTCACACGTCTTGCAGTGCAGACATCAACGGGGGACCGCAGCCGTTTAATGCTCGATATCGACGGATTCCGCGCAGGCCGCCGCAAGGAGCTCACCGCTCTTGCTGAGAAGATGGCTGAGCAGGCGAAGACCACCGGCGGCTCAATCAAACTTGACCCAATGAATGCCTTTGAGCGCAAGATCATCCACGACACTATCCAAACACTGGGTCTAACCTCTGAATCAGATGGCGAAGATCCAAACCGCTTCGTCGTCATCTATCCGGCTTAATTTCACTGAATACGTTTCACGTGGAACATTCGGTAGAGGAGTTAATCGGCCGCTACTTTCCAGAGCGCGGAGCTGAAATCCGGACCTACGCCAACTTCCTGGTTACAGCCGGAATTGAGCGTGGCCTCATCGGCCCCCGCGAAGGCGAACGTATCTGGGAGCGCCATATCTTTAACTGTCTCCACCTCACAACCCTCTTACCGCAAGGGGCATCCCTCTTCGATATCGGCTCAGGGGCGGGGCTACCCGGAGTTGTGATCGCATTGGCACGCCCAGACCTGAAAGTCACCCTTATTGAGCCCCTTGAGCGCCGGGTTGAATTTCTTAAAGAGGCAACCGCGGGAACTGAGATTGTGGTTATCCGAGGCCGCGCCCAAGATGTAAAGAAGAGCGCTGAATTTGTTACAGCCCGGGCAGTGGCCCCGCTAGAAAAGCTCAAGAAGATGAGTTGGCATCTAGTCAAGACCAACGGCGCCCTCCTTGCGATGAAAGGTGAAGGCGCTGCTGCCGAGATGGCGGGGATTAAAAACGCAAAGCTCCACGAGATTGAACTAGAAGGAATTGGGCTCGGGCGGATTGTCGAGCTTCGTAAGGGCGCCCAGCCAACTAGTGATTAGATTCGTGCATGCCCGGCGATGATTCACGTGAAACCACAACCTCCCAGAAGGTAATAGGAGTCCGCCGCCTCAAGGAGTCGATGGCAAAACCTGCATCGACCCGAATCTTCACCGTCGCCAATCAGAAGGGTGGGGTTGGTAAGACCACCACCACCGTCAATATTGCCGCAGCGATGGCGATGGGCGGCCTTCGAACACTTGTTATCGATCTTGATCCACAGGGCAACGCTTCCACCGCACTCGGTGTTGAACATCGTGATAGCGCAGGTGTTTATGAAGTTCTCATGGGAAATGCAGAGATGACTGAAGTTGTTCAGAAAGTCGCAGGGTTCCCGGTTCTTGATTGTGTTTCTTCAAATACATCACTTGCCAACGCAGAAATTAATTTAGTTTCAATGGTTGCTCGCGAACTTCAACTCAAGGAAGCAATTGAAAGTATTAGCGTTAATTACGATTACATTTTTATTGACTGCCCACCATCTCTTGGATTACTCACCATCAATGCATTTGCAGCATCAAAAGAGCTTTTGATCCCAATACAAACCGAGTACTACGCACTCGAGGGACTTTCGCAACTTCTTGAAACATATTCTGTTGTCAAGAAACGATTAAACCCCAACCTAAACTTGTCAACAATTGTTTTAACGATGTTTGATTCACGCACGCGACTTTCAAATGATGTTGCAGCTAATGTGCGTTCGCATTTCCCAAACGAACTCATCGACATTCCAATTCCTCGAGCAGTACGAGTATCTGAAGCTCCTTCCTATAACCAAACAGTTATGACATACGATCCATTATCACCAGGTGCAATTGCTTACATGCAAGTAGCCCGCGAGATTGCCGAACGCGGAAAAGTTAAAGAAGAAGTTGTGTTCGACTCAAATGTTGTCAGCATTAATTACAAAGGTGGAATTGCATAATGGCAGTTAAGCGCGGCGGTCTTGGCACCAACCTCGATTCACTTATTCCAACATCTCTTACTGTTGCTGGAACAGAAGTTGCACAACAGAATGAAATACCAGTCAGCCAAATCTTTCCCAACCCACGCCAACCACGTACAGTCTTTGATGAAACAGCGCTCAATGAATTAATTGCATCAATTAAATCTGTTGGCATTTTGCAACCACCCGTGGTGCGTAAAGTTTCTGACAATAAATACGAACTTATTATGGGAGAACGTCGTTTCCGCGCTGCTAAAGCTGCAGGTTTAACCTCAATTCCAGTAATCATTCGTCAGACACCCGATAATGAACTTCTTCGCGAAGCTCTTATTGAAAATATTCATCGCAGCAACCTCAACCCACTAGAAGAAGGCGCTGCATACGCACAACTGTTAACAGATTTCGGTTGCACACATGATGAACTTGCACTCAAACTTGGACGATCACGCCCGCTTATTTCAAACACAATTCGACTTCTTAATCTGCCCGATACAGTCCAACGGAAAGTGGCAGCCGGTGTAATTTCGGCAGGACATGCACGCGCGCTCTTGGGACTTACAGATGCTGCCGAGATTGAGAAACTTGCTTCACGTATTGTCGCCGAAGGATTATCTGTTCGCGCAGTTGAAGAGATCATTGCAACCCTGAAGCCAACTGTTAAGAATTCAAAGAAATCAACAGTAAAAGGTATTTCAGGAGCAGGGCTTGCAGCAGCCGAGCTGCTTAGTGATTACCTCGACACACGTGTCAGTGTTGAAACCGGTAAAGGTAAAGGCAAGATTGTTATTGAATTTGCAGGAAGTGAAGATCTCCAACGTATTGTTGATTTGATCGAAGGAAAATAGTTCTACATTTCTTTAATTAAGAGATGTACCGCGACGCTTCATCTCTTGCTTAACAACACCACCAAGAGCCTTAACACCTTCACGAATGCGCTCAGGTGTTGGGTGACAGTATGAAAGTCGCATCGACCAAGAGCCAAGCCCATCTGCATAAAAAGCATTCCCTGGCACATAAGCAACCTTTGCAACAATTGCCTTCGGCATCAAAGCTTTTGTATCAATTTCAGCAGGGAGATTAACCCACACATAGAAACCACCACCTGGTTTTGTCCATGTAGCTTCTGCTGGAAAATGTTGCTCGAGCGATTCAAGCATTGCATCGCGCCGAACCTTGTAGAGCTCGCAGAAGCTTGCAATTTGATCACGCCAAGGCTGGTCGGCCAAATATGAAGAAATTGTTAATTGAGTAAAATTCGACGGGCAGAGAATTGAAGATTCAGAGGCAATAACTAACTTATCTTTTAGTGACTGTGGGACAAGAGCCCAACCCACACGCAATCCCGAGGCAATTGTCTTTGAGAATGAACCCAAATAAATTACATTTTCAGAATCTTCAGCACGCATGGCATTCGGAGATGGCTTATCAAAACCAAGAAGCCCGTAAGGATTATCTTCCACGACGAAAATTTCAGCTTCGCGGCAGATGGTGAGAATTTCAGTTCTGCGATCTGCAGGAAGGCAGACGCCAGTTGGGTTTTGGTAATTTGGAATGAGATATAAAAACTTAATTTTTCGCCCTGCTGCACGGACACTCTTTATCGCAGCTCGCAGCGAATCAGGAATCAAACCATCTTGGTCCATCTCGACATGCACAACAGATGCTTCATATTGACGGAAAGTTCCGAGCGCACCAACATAAGAAGGAGCCTCAACAAGGACTACATCACCTGGATCGATAAAGATACGTGAAATCAAGTCAAGCGCTTGTTGCGATCCTGTAGTAACAACTACATCGTCGGGGTTGGCGCGAATTCCTTCGAGCGCCATAACATCACAGATTTGCTCGCGAAGTTTTGGATGTCCTTGCCCGCTTCCATATTGGAGCGCCTCAGAACCATTGGTGAGAATTAAGTTATTAACTACTCCCGCCATCATCTCCATTGGAAGAGCAGAGAGATTTGGCATTCCACCAGCGAGAGAGACAATCTCTGGACGGGATGCAACGGCAAAAAGTGAACGAATTTCAGATGGCAACATTTCGGCAGCTCGCGCGGCAAATCTCGTTTCAAGATTCTGCGGAGCACCGGTTTGATAGCGAATTGAAATATCGGACATAAGGAGAAGTCTCCCACAAAGTTCTAGCTTGTTGTGCGCCGATTAGCGCCGAATACCAGCGTTACGAAGGTCTGAAATACGAAGAGTTCCTGTTTTCGCATCATCTTCTGCAGCCAAATAAAGGCGCTGAATTGCAATAATAAAACTTTCGGCAAGAGTATCTCGAAAATCTGGACGAGCTAGACGTTCTATATCGCTTGCATTGGTGGCATACCCGAGATCTACGCGGACAGCGGGCGCTTTTGTAAGGCGAAGAGAATCCCAAGTCTTTGCATGAGTGCGGCAATTAAGAAAATCGGTGCGCGCACAAATTTCACGTTGCACCAATGAAGCAAAACGTTCTCCGACTATGGAGTGGACGCCATGTTGATCGCTTCCATAAAAAAAGGTTGCCACTCCTCGCGCAGATGCGTTTTTATGGTGATCTACATGAAGTGAAATCAGAAGGTCCGCACCACTTTCGTTGGTGAATGAAATACGTTCAGACTCGGAAGGATTATTTTGAGCGCCGCGAGTTAGAAAGACACTCGCTCCGAGTGCAAGTAAGCGTCCTTCAATGCGTTGAGCTATGTCATAAACAATTTCACGTTCGTACTCTTCCGATGAAGGGTCGATGACAATTACCTTATTTGCTAATGCAGGACCACGATTTTTCTGAACAGCGCTTTCGCGCAACGCAGATGGTGTACCACCAGAAACTATTTTTGTAAGTCGCAACAGAGCAATAATCGTCGCAGGACCGCACTTACCGTCAACCTTAACGCCAACAGATTTTTGAAAATCTTTGACCGCGCTTTCAGTAATTTCACCAAATATTCCATCAACGCGCCCGCAGTTAAATCCCATTTCAGTCAGTCGAGATTGCAACGCAGCAACATCATCTCCGTGCATCAGTGGAGAATTTTGAAGATAGAGAGATCGATCTCCAAGCTTCCAGCGCGATTCTTCAATTGCGCGCAGAGTTTCAGGATTGAGTTCTCCGGTTACATGTAAACCGCGAGCTTGTTGGAAAGAGCGAATCTCATCCAGAGACATCTCTTTCATAGTAAATATCCCAAACAGGTGATATTAAATGAAGCCTTCAAGCTCTTTAAGAAGAGCTGGCTTTGGCTTTGCACCAATAATTGTCTTAACGACTTCACCATTGACATAAACATTGAGCATTGGAATTGATGTGACGCCATATTTAATCGCGATTGCTGATTCCTCATCGGTGTTCAGCTTTACAATCTTGAGTTTGTCGCCGTGCTCGGCTGCAATGTCATCGAGAATTGGAGCAATTGCGCGGCATGGCCCGCACCATTCAGCCCAGAAATCAACCAAAACTGGTGTGCTGCTCTGTAATACAACCTGATCGAAATCGGCTGCAGTGACCTTAGTTGGTGCGCTCATCGTTACTCCTATTTTTCTTTCGCTTATATGTAGTGAAGGTTACTAGTGGGATAAGAATTTTTCAGCGTCAAGGGCTGCCTGACATCCAGAACCTGCTGCTGTAATTGCCTGGCGATAGGTGTGATCTACCAAATCGCCACAAGCAAAGACACCTGCAATATTGGTGCGCGTCGAACGGCCTTCAACTTTTACATAACCCTCGCCATCGAGAGCTATAGAAGATGTAACAAGTTCAGAGCGAGGAATATGCCCGATTGCGACAAAGAGTCCAGTGAATTCTCGCTGAGAGACATCGCCTGTCTTTGTGTTGCGAAGTTCAAGGGCTTCAACTTTCTCAGCGCCAAGCACATCAGTAACCTCGGTATCCCACAGCATTTCAATTTTTGGATTAGCGAATGCACGCTCCTGCATAATCTTTGAGGCGCGAAGTTCCCCGCGTCGATGTATCAAAACAACTTTAGAGGCAAATTTTGTTAAAAAGGTTGCCTCTTCAACAGCTGAATCGCCACCACCCACTACCGCGATGGTTTGATCGCGGAAGAAGAAGCCATCACATGTGGCACACCATGAAACCCCACGGCCTGAAAGTCGTTTCTCGTTTTCAAGACCGATCTCACGATATGCAGAACCCATTGCAAGAATTACAGCTTTTGCTTTCACTGTATTTCCGGATCCATCCTTAATAACCTTTATTTCGCTTTCAAGATCCATTTCAACGACATCGTCAGTGATGAGCTCTGCACCAAAACGTTTTGCTTGTTTGCGCATGTTATCCATGAGATCTGGCCCCATGATTCCATCGATAAAACCTGGAAAGTTCTCTACCTCAGTAGTGTTCATGAGAGCGCCGCCTGCGGTGACAGAGCCTTCATAGATGACAGGATTTAATTGAGCTCGCGCTGCGTAAATTGCGGCGGTGTAACCGGCCGGGCCAGAGCCGACAATGACGAGTTCGCGAATTTCATTGCTCATGAGTGGAGAGTACCTCAAGGTCTCTATTTAAAGAGGGGTACACACTTTTTATTGACGTGACCTTCTTATTCTTCGCACGGATTGAGTTATAGCCCCAAGGAAGAGCAGGATTGCCGCACCAGTTGTGAACCAAGCGACCCGAGAATCAATAACAGTAGAAGTAATATCTAATTTTGAAACATTGCCCACCAGCTGGCCTTTTGAATTCATAAACTGGACAAGGACCAAAGTATTGCCGGGAGCGATCACTTCTACAGGGACAAGAATTTGAAGTCGGGATTTAGGTGCAATAGTTACATTACTTATATTTTCAATTTGAATTCTTGAATTCATCGGAATCAGAGAGATATTAACAACAGAAACTGTGTCAAAGTTATTTACTAAAGTAACAGGAAGCTTGGCCGAGCTGGATGTAATTTGATATCTGCCAGGTATCACTTTAAGGCGGTTGGACATTACATCTGTCGCAGTATCTTGACTGCGGAAAAAGTATGCCCTTTCAAATTTTGTTAGAAGTGGATTTAATGAAATTGCCAAACGGGCACGGAGGGCTGTAACTTCTGGAGAGCCAGTTATTGTTGATAGCTCGGTAAGCAATCGGCGGTTATCTCTGTAATCACCTTTAAATTGATTAGTAAGAGCAGATACTCCTCTGCTCCATCCAGTTTGTGCGGTAACTGCTCGACCCAATGCACTTTCTAGCCTAGATTGGGCATATTCCGAGTAATAACGTAACTCGCTAGGCGCAATCGATTTGAGAAGTTTTTCATCTGGGTTTCCATATGGAAGTGCAATGACTTTGTTATTCGCAGTTGCATACCTCAGGCGGAATAACCAGTTCTGCGCAGTCTTCTGCCCGTCTAGATCTTCCTTCTTATCAAATGTGTAGCCAGCTGCCATGAGAGTGACTTCATCGACAAGTGCCGCATCAATCACATATGTATTACCTGTTGAGGCAGCACCGTAAATAAGTTTTCCAAGTTTGCCATTTGGTAAAAGCGTTACAGCAAGCTCGTTATTTCTAAAGACTCCTTCAAAATTTATATGAGGCTTATCAGTAATGCGTATTACAGGAAGATCTGCGTGCGCAGCTGGGATGATGAGAAATGACAGTGAGAATAGAAGTACAAATATCTTTTTCACTGGGCGCTCAATTCTTGGGTTGCATTTGTTCGTGCGATCAATTTCTTCTCGTCGGGGTAGGCAAGTCGTTCTACAATTTCTTGAAGTGGGAACCACGCAACTTCATCAACTTCTGATTCTTGGGGTGCGAGAATTCCCCCGTTCTCTCGGAAGAGATAGTGATGAACAGTTTTGTGAATTCTCTTGCCACCTGCCATAAACCAGAAATCAATGACACCAAGTGATTTCTCGATGACAGATTCAATACCTGTCTCTTCTTGAACTTCTCGGAGCGCGGCCTGTTCTGGAGTTTCTCCTTCTTCGATATGGCCTTTTGGAAGTGACCACAAAATTCTCTTACCGGTTAAGTCTTTTTGATCGCGGCGCCCAATCAAAAGTCCTAACTTCCCTGTCGTATCTACAACAAGACCACCTGCGCTAATTTCATCAACGCGTTTGGCGTAGGGGGGTTTGTTCTTTGCACTTCTTGCCTGGGCAGGCTTTTGATTATCCTTCGCCACCTTTGTTGCAGGGCTGGCTGAAGACGTTAAATCTTGAGATTGCGGAGAGCGATTAGCTGGGCGCCTGCGCCTGCGTTTCTTTTTCGTACCTTCGCTGCCCGCACTAGGTGCCGGGGTCATGAAGTAAGAGTACGCGACTACGCTTACCTATTGTGAGCGCGAAGAAGGGTAATTTGGGAGCGGCCGGCGAATTAGCTATCCGCGCTCTAATCGAACGCGCACCTTTGGCCAGTTCACTAGCACTGGCATTTAAAGCCGAAGGATTTCGCCTTGCGCTCGTTGGGGGACCTGTTCGAGATGCGATCCTAGGTCGCCTCGGAAATGATTTAGATTTTACAACCGATGCACATCCGCACCAGAGCAAAAAGATTTTGAAATCGTGGGCGGATAACACTTGGGATACCGGAATTGTTTTCGGGACTGTAGCGGGCAAGCGTGACGATACAACTGTAGAAGTAACAACATACCGAACAGAAAAGTATGAAGAAAACTCTCGAAACCCAGATGTTGAATTCGGCGACAATATCGAAGGCGATCTTTCGCGTCGCGATTTTACCGTCAACTCAATGGCACTTGAACTCACGACTAGTACTCCAGAATTCATCGACCCATTTGATGGACTTAGCGATTTAACTAAAAAAATTCTGCGAACACCAGCAAGTGCTGAGCAATCTTTTAGCGATGATCCATTACGTATGATGCGCGCTGCTCGCTTTGCAAGTCAACTTGGTTTTGAAATCAGCCCCGAAGTTTTATCGGCGATGCAAACACTGTCTAGTCGAATTTCAATAATTTCAGCAGAGAGAGTTCGTGACGAATTTATCAAACTATTAATGTCTGATAACCCTCGCCTCGGCATAACTATTCTTGTCGATACAGGTATCGCCGATCTTGTGCTCCCTGAAATTCCTAAACTCCGACTTGAAATTGATGAACATCATCATCACAAAGATGTCTACGAACACTCGATTACAGTTCTTGAACAAGCAATCGCACAAGAGTCGCGCTTAGATGGCCCCAATCTTGTTATTCGATTAGCGGCGCTGTTACATGACATTGGTAAACCTAAAACTCGAAACCTCATCGAAGGAGGCCGAGTCTCTTTCCACCACCACGAAGTTGTCGGCGCAAGGCTCTCTAAGAATCGCATGAAAGCACTTCGTTTTGATAACGAGACAATTGACGCGGTAGAAACCCTTGTCGCGCTTCATCTTCGCTTTCATGGGTATGGAGATGGCGAGTGGACAGATTCGGCGGTCCGCAGATATGTACGTGATGCTGGCGAACTTCTTACACATCTCCATGTTCTTACTCGGGCAGACTGCACGACAAGAAATGCAAAGAAGGCAGATCGCCTCGCTCGCACATACGACAGCCTCGAAGAAAGAATCGCAAAACTTGAAAAAGAGGAAGAGCTCTCAAAAATTAGACCAGATCTTGATGGCGCTCAAGTAATGAAGCTCCTCGAAATCAAACCTTCTGCGGATGTTGGTAAAGCACTTGATTTTCTTATGGAACTTCGAATGGAACATGGGCCGTTGGGCGAAGAACGCGCGACCGAAGAACTACTGCAGTGGTGGAAAGCTAGACGCCACCCTTAGTTAAAAACTTTTTCGGCCGCAATAACACCAATCCCACTAGCGCCCACGATATAGAAATCAATAATGGTAGCGACCACGTGTCACCACTAATCGGCAAAATCCAAGCTGCGATGAGCGCTCCAATAACAATTGCTCCATTGACAAGAACATCGTAGACGGCAAAGACACGACCACGGAAAATATCTTCAATTTTCGATTGAACGAGCGCATCGTTTGTGACTTTGACGCTCTGACCAAATAGCGCAGTAAAGAAGGCAGTTGCAAATAAGAGACCAGGGTTGCGATCGATTACCAAGAAGAGCGAACTAGCACTTGCAGCGAGAATAGAAAATCTAATCCATCGGTGGCGACCAAATGTACGAACACCATAAGGCGCAATTGCAGCACCAACTACAAAACCAAAAGCCGCAATTGTGAGCGCAATACTGACACCTGCAAGACCAGCTTCACTATCAGCTGGGCTATGAAAAGTGTTTCGTTCAAGCAAAAGAGTTGCAAGAGTAAGTGCAGTGATTCCTCCGCGATGGATTGCAGTCGCCGCAATTCCCCGGGCAGCATCTTGATGAATTCTCAGAAAGTTAAATCCATCGCGCATTTCACGAATACCTTGGAAAAACCCGCCTTCGGCAATCTCATGGGAAAGCGGACCAATCTCATTTTTCCTAAGTAGGGCTGCAAGTAAAGCTGCAATGAGATATCCGAAAGCTGCCACCAATACCAACAGCGCATCTGCATGATTGGCAGATTCAACGCCATTTACCAATTGGCGGATACCAAGGCCAATCCCACCTCCGAGGACAACCCAAACAGACCCACCAGTGACAGCGAGTGCATTAGCTGCGATTAATGATTGTGGATTTGTCATGAGAGGTATGCCTGCAGAAAGTCCAGCAAGTATTAAACGATTGACACCGAAAGCAATAAGTACAAAAACAGTGATTTCAACTCCAGTTCGATCATTAAACATCAAGAGAGCGATAACACCGAGCGTTGCTGCTCGAACAATATTTGCCAAGAAAATTGCGCGCTGCCTTGAAAATCGATCCAAGATAGTTCCCACAAATGGACCCACGACTGAATAAGGAAGAAGAACAACAGCGAATGCAACAGCTGCATTTACAGCGCTCGCTTGACGTTCAGGGGAGAAAAGGACGAATGAGGCGAGCGCACTTTGGAAGAGACCATCAGTAAGTTGACCAGTCCATCGAATCCGTAAGAGGCGAAAGAGTTTTACATCGCGGAGAAGCTCGAAAAAACTCATATAGCAAGCGTAGTTAAAGAAAGGAGATTATTCTTCTCCTACTATGAAAACCAAGCGCGGGTTCATCGACTATTCACTTGATAAGCGTGCGACCCTGCTCGCACTCTTTCGTGGAGTCGTTGATGCATGTGATGCCGACCCTTATCTCATGAGAGCGGCGAAACACCACGGCGAGAAAGCAGATAGAAAATGCCCTGTCTGCAAGAAAGATTCTCTAGTCGAACTCCGCTACACCTTTGGAGATCAACTCGGCCAATACTCAGGGCGTATTAAGAATCACCAAGAGATAATTAATATGGAGTCAGAGTTTGGAGAATTTTCGGTCTATGTTGTTGAGGTGTGCCGCGATTGTTCGTGGAATCACCTCTGCTCCACATTCATACTCGGGGATGGGCGCGAGCGTAAAGCTCCTCGTCGACAGCGAACACTTGAAGATGAAGACTTCGCCTCGCTCAAGTAAGCCAAATTCACCGCTAATCTTCTTACATGATTAAAACGAAGTTAATCCGGGCCGGAATCTTTATAGCCGGGTTTGGTTTCGTTGCCGGCGCAGTCCTCTTCGCCTTGGCCTGGTTTACCGTCGGAATCCCAGACCCAAATGCTTATGTCAACAGCCAATCAACAATTATTCAATACTCCAATGGTTCTGAAATTGCCCGTATCGGATCAGAAAACCGGCAGATATTGCCGATGTCTAAAATTCCGCTCCGTTTACGTTATGCAGTTATGGCCGCAGAGAATCGAAATTATTACTCGGAGCGTGCTTTTAGCATTACTGGAATCGGTCACGCCATCATTTCAAATATCGTAACTCTTGGAAATGGCCGTGGCGGGTCAACTATTACACAGCAATATGCGAAGACTGCCTTCCTGACTTCAGAGAGAAGTATTACAAGAAAAGTAAAAGAGTTAGTCATTGCTTTAAAATTAGAGAACGCACTTTCCAAAGATCAAATCTTTGAAAACTACCTCAACACAATTTATTTTGGGCGAGGCTCTTACGGAGTTCAAACCGCAGCGCAGCAATATTTCAACCGAAACGCAAACCAGCTATCAATATCGCAATCAGCAGTTATTGCAAGTATTTTGCGCTCGCCCGGTCTTTATGATCCAGCGCTCTCTGAAGCAAATAAGAAGCGTCTTGAAGGGCGCTTCCAATATGTTATTAATGGGATGCTTGAACAGAAATGGATAACACCTGCCGAGGCAAAGGCAGCAAAACTTCCAGCTGTTGCACCTCGCACATTAGGTGGAACTCTCAGCGGCCCAAAGGGTTACCTTGTAGATTCTGTACAGAAAGAACTCGCCAAACTTGGATACACACAAGATCAATTGTTAGTCGGCGGTTATGTCATCAAGACGACACTGGATCAACGCGCACAACAATCTGCAGTCGATGCGGTCAATAAATTAACGCCAACACCCGCACCTGCAAATCTTCGTATCGGCCTTGCTGCCATTCGACCAGGCACGGGCGAAATTGTTGCGATGTATGGCGGGAAAGATTTTGTTGCGCGACAGCTAAATGACGCCACACAATCGATTACCTCGGCAGGATCTACATTTAAACCATTCGCCCTAATTGCAGGGCTTGAAGCAGGAATTCCTCTTACTTCAATGTGGAATGGTGATACACCGCAAGTATTTGATGATTTAGGAAAACCATACCCAGTTTCAAATTACGCAAATGAGGGTTGGGGTCAAATAAGCTTGCTTACCGCAACCGCGCATTCGGTTAACACTGTCTATGTACCTCTTGGAATCAAAGCAGGAATGGATAAGGTTGTTGATGTCGCAAGACGCGCCGGTATTCCAGATAATGTTGCGATGATTGCAACTCCATCCGTAGTGCTTGGGGTGGCAAGCCCGCACGTGATCGACGTAGCTAATTCTTACGCCACATTTGCAGCACAAGGTATTTACTCAAAACCATATCTGATTGCCCAAGTAACGGGACCAAATAAAGGGGTCCTTTATGAAGGTAAACCACAGACTCAAGAAGTCTTCAGTAAAGATGTGATGGCAGACCTTACCTATGCTTTAAAAAATGTGGTTACAAATGGAACTGGAGCGGCAGCGCTCGCACTCGGCCGTCCAGCAGCCGGAAAAACGGGAACCTCAGAATCAAATGCTTCCGCATGGTTTAGCGCATACACCCCACAGCTTGCTGCATCAGTTGCATTCTTCCGCGACAGTCCAGCCGAGAACCTCAGAGGCATTGGTGGTTACACGACACTTTTCGGCGGTTCCTTCCCAGCAAAAATTTGGACAGCATTCATGAAAGGCGCGCTTAAAGGACAACC
>WLME01000030.1 GCA_009700365.1 Actinomycetota bacterium
CGCAGAACGATTGATGGAATTCATTATGTCCGTATTGAAGGTGTCGACATACCGGCCGCACAGACTGAGTTTGCGCAAGATCCAGTCTTCTCATATTCAGCAAAAACACTTATCGATTTCGTCGCCGAAAAATCTGAACGAAAAGGATTCTCTTTCTCATTATCTGATGTCCGTGAAGGAGCTCTCGGACTTTCAAAGAAATTCGCTTCGGTACCTGCCGGCAGTGTGATTCTGCCTGATGCCGAAAGCGATGCTGATATCGAGATTATTTCTGATGCAATAAAACTTCTGCGCAATAGCGGTCAACCACTTGTTGTCAGAAGTTCTGCGCCTCTCGCCGCCTTACTTGCTGGTGTTCGTAGCACTGGATTTCTTACCGCCCCATTAATGTCAGGAACTTTCTCAACGCTGCTTGTTGCTGGATCGCATACAGAAGGAGCTACAAGACAGCTGGCTGCAATCTCATCTCGGTGGGGTGAAGCCGAAGTCATCGATACTGCGCGCGCAATGGAAGATCCGATTCAGGCCGCTGCTAGCGCCATAACTGAAGGAAGACGCAAACTCGCAGAAAGTTCTTTCGCCATTATTACGACAGAGCGCCACCGGCTCTCTGAGCACAACACACTAGAACACGGTGAGAAGGTGATGAGAGCCCTCATCTGCGCGGTTGAAGAACTTTCGGTGAGTGCAGATATCGTCGTTTCGAAAGGTGGAATCACATCGGCCGAAGTCGCACGGACAGGCATTGGAGCAGATGATGCTTGGGTGGTGGGTCAGATTCTTCCTGGAATTTCAGTCTGGAAATTGAAAGATCGCAGAGCGCGCGAGCTTCTTTTGGTGATTGTCCCCGGTAGCGTCGGTGATTCGGATACTTTAATGAAGGTCCTCGAGATTGTTGGTCTTAACTAAGAAGCAACAACTGAATTGGCAAGAACGCCAATTCCCTCAATCTCCAACTCCACCTGATCGCCAGCATTTACTGCATACATCGAAGTCGGCGACCCACCCAGAAGTACATCACCACGACCCAGAGTTGTGTACTTGGTGACGTGCACAAGCTGGGCTGCTACGCCGCGTGCAAGTTGATTAGTGGAAGTCTTTATTACCTCTTTGCCATTAATACGCACATACATCGTTGCATCGTCATAGTGAGAAAAATCAGTTTCAATCCAGGGACCAATTGGCGTGAATCCGTCTCCATTTTTGGATTGCAAAAGTAGATGATCATGCGGAGTCTGCTCGGGCAAGGTCACATCATTTCCGATGGTGAAACCCAATACGTGATCCATAGCATTTTCTAAGGTCAAATGGCGTGCAGTCTTTGAGATTACTGCGGTGAGTTCGCATTCGACATCCATCTGTCCAAGCGATGCATCGCGATAAATGGAATCCCCAGGACCAGCAAGAGTGTGAGTAGATTTTTGAAAGGCCTGAGGAGGATTGTTGATTTGATCCGGAGTTCCATTGTGCGCCATCGCAAAGATGACTCGCGGTTCTACAGGGGCCAAGAAAGTACATTCCTGCTCGGTGAATGCTTCACCGGTGAATTTCAGTGGCGAATCAAAAATATCTTCGACTGAATTCCATTTGCCGTCTTTAAATGCAACCTGGCGAATTCCGCTGGCCGTCCGTACTCGAGCTAGTTTCATCGCTGGTCCCTATCTTCTAATAGTGTTTTGCTGCATCGGTGGTTGAAGTTCTAATGTGATAAAGACTTGTATTTGCAGCGATAAAGAGGTCTTGCCCATCATCGCCACCGAATGCAAGATTTCCTACCTTTTCAGGTGTTTGGATTGTGCCAATAGGTTCGCCTTGGGCGGTAAATATCTGCACACCAATTTCACTTGAGCACCAAATATTGCCCGCTTTATCAACGCGCAATCCATCGACTACGCCCTCTTTGATTGTAATGATTGTGCGGCCATTCTTTGGGCGACCATCTTGCATATCGTAAGCGCGAACATGGTGATTGCCTGTCTCTTTGAAAAGAACAGAGGTATCAGCGACATAAAGAATTGATTCATCTGGAGAGAAAGCTAATCCATTCGGCTCTTCTACATCAGTTACCGCAGGGCGCAATTCTTTTGTTTTCCCATCAATTGCAAATACAAAACAATCCTTATATTCCTTAACTCCAGGATGACCCTCGATCTCGACGATAATTCCATACGGTGGATCGGTAAACCAGACTGTGCCATCGCTTGATACCACAACATCATTTGGGGAGTTAAGTCGAACTCCATTATATGAATCAACAACTGCAGTAACTTCGCCATCACGATCGCGTTCTAGGCGACGATAACCGTGCGAACATTGAAGTACCGAACCATCTAAATCCAAGGTGCGGCCATTAGTAAATTCAACATCGGTCTTATAAACACTTGTCTCTCGAGTTGCTGGGAAATATTCAAGAATTCGATTATTGGGAATATCGCTCCAGCGAAGGCACTTTCTGTCGGGAATCCAACAAGGTCCTTCGGACCAAATGGCACCGGTATAGACCTTGTCGACGGCCGTACCATTCGGTAGAAGTTCTGAAAGCGTTGTCATGTCGTACCTTTCACAATGTGAGATTGCATCGGCAGAACACTATCGAAAATACAGCCGTTAGCCTATTGCTCAACATGTGTAATGAAAGTAGCCTTCACTAATTCAGTGGCGACTCGACCTCAAACAGGAGTTCTAAAATGGCTGTAGAAACACCAGATTTTGCAAAGGGAATTAAATATCTAGGTCACACAACTCAAGGCGAGCGCGCTGATGGAATGCAGCTGATGGTGCATAAGGGCTATGCCTATGTATCTCACATGTTCTCTAATGGTTTTACCGTGATCGACGTTCGTGACCCACGCAAACCGATTCCTGGAAAGTATTACCCAGCAGCACCTGGAACATGGAATATTCACATGCAGGTCGGCGATGACATGCTCTTAGTTATTAGCGCAGCAAATCTATTCGCAGCACTCCCAAATGAAGCCGACTACTACGGCCAATCATTTGGTGAAATTTTCATGAAGAAGCCAAAAGATTACGAAGCTGGCATGCGAGTTTATGATCTTAAAGATCCAGCCAATCCACGCGAAATCGGATTTATGGATGTTGATGGCGTTGGATTACACCGAATCTGGTACACCGGCGGTCGCTGGGCGTATGCATCCGCACTTCTTACAGGTTTTACCGATTACATGTTTATTACTATCGATATGGCAGATCCGACAAAGCCAACAATCGCCGGTAAATGGTGGATTCCTGGACCAAATACAGCTGCCGGAGAAAAGCCATCATGGGATCCACTTAAGTGGCGCTACGGTCATCACCACTCAGTCATTGCAGGAGATACAGCGTATGGCGCATGGCGAGATGGTTCGCTAGTCATTCTGGATGTAAAAGACCGCACAAAACCAGAACTCATTGTCCACAAGCAATGGTCGCCACCTTTCGAAGGTGGAACACATAGCCCACTTCCGCTTCCAAACCGAAATCTGCTCTTGGTCGGTGACGAAGGCACTATGGATGATTGCCTTGATGGCATTAAACGCATCTGGGTCTTCGATATCCGCGATCCAAAGAATCCAATCTCTATTTCAACATTCCCTATTCCAAGCGAAGTCGACTATCCAAATAAGGGTGGTCACTTTGGGCTTCACAACTTCCACGAGAATCGCCCTGGTTCTTTTGTCAGCGATGAAATTTTCTTCGTCACATATCAAAATGCTGGATTACGAGTATTTGATTTGAAGAATGAATTTGATCCTCAAGAGACTGCATACTGGGTACCACCAAAGCCAGAACGCATGTGGGATAACCGTCCAAATCGTCCACAGGTAATTCAGAGTGCGGATTGCTTCGTCGACGCCAACGGTGTCATCTATATGACTGACTACAACGCAGGGCTATATATTCTTCAATATGAAGGTTAAGTAGTAATTAAAGTTGTGCGGGCGGGATCAATCAGAACCTTTGATTGATCCCGTACCTGTCTGATATCCGACCCGCGTTACCGTAACAGTGACGACCAGTGACTTGATTGTTGATGCATTCAAACCCGAGATAGTAATCGGCAAGTTGGCAAGGGTTGGAGTACCTCGCGTTATCGTTCCTCGATTAGTACTTATCGCGTATTGGAAATCAGCGCTGTAATTAGTGATTTGAAATCTAAATGTCGTGGCTGTTTTAATGCCCTTTGAGAAAGTGGGAGTTCGCGCGCTGTAAGTAAACACGAAGGATTTACTTGGCGACGTAGCTGCCAAATATCCGGTACTTGCTGCCTTATAGGCGATAACTATGCAGGTAGTTGCTCGTGAGGCACTTAAGATATTTCCTAACATAGAACAACCCGATCCGGTAGCGATGAATGTAAGTACACCACTTCCAGATCCACCTTGAGTTGATATTTTCACATTTTGGCCAACTGTAACCATCAAACTCGAATTTGAAATTGATAGTGGTGATTGATTGACCGCAACAGGTGGATTCTTAACCCATGATGCGAAGAGAATTAGATTCGCAGCACTTGTCGGCGTGTAAGGGAAGTTAATTCTTGAACCATATTCGCTCAAGCTCCAACCCAAGAATTGATACCCAGATTTCGTAGGTGGAGTTGGAGCTGATATCGAATTCCCAAAGTTAAAAGTGATTTGCGAAACTGTCGAACCGCCGTCTGTCTTAAATGTGACTAAATAATTTATAGCAGTCCATAAAGCAGTTAAAGTTTCATCAGTTATGAAGACTGTGTAGGAATCACCAACGGCATAGTCATTTCGGCCATCATTCCAAGCTCTAAAGATGGAGCCCACCTTAGTAAGCCCGGACGCTGATGCCACGATAAAGGAATTTCCTGTCGTCACTGCAGATTGCGTGGGGACCAATCCCAGCGCGTTGCCCGATAAATATGTGATCGTATGGGGATCAGCGATCCATGAAGCTGTGAGATAAATGTCTGCAGTCGATGCTGTGTAGGAATCAGATGGGTTGAGAGTTGCTTCATTCTCACCAAGGATCCAGTGCATGAAGGTGTAGCCAGCTTTAGTGAAGGTGTTATTTGCAATAGTAAAGCTCTCATCTGTTGCAACATCGCCTTGGGATGGAGCTGTGCCACTTGAGCCTTCTCCACCGAGATAGGTCACCGTATGTGGGGCAAGGACTTCCAGATTAAAGGTTGCAGTTGAATACCCGATCCTTGTTCCTGCAAGATCTAAATCTCCGTTTATGTCTACCCAGCGCTCGGCAGTTAACGTGTACGCCGTATTCGATTGAGCTGCAGTAGGAGTACCACTAATAGTGCCTGTAGAAGTATCAAAAGATAAAGGTGAAGGCAACTGCGGATAAATGGTAAATAGATTTGCTTCACAGCGAGTGTTGGAAATTGCGGTATTCGCAATTGCAGTGCCTAAGTTAACACTTTGTGTCTCGCCAGATGTGAAAAATATGGATGGATCAGGCGAGAGGGAATAGCCTCCCCCGCCAACAGTGATCGAGTTCGAGAAGACAAATGATTCTGACTGTGATTGATGGGTTACGGATTTCACGACCCAGGTAGAAGGATTAATTCCAGACCCAACAACAGCACACCAACCAGGCACGACATCTGTTCCTGTATGTCTTGAGTCGCCAAAAAATGACCAAAGTTCATTCGATGCAGTCGTATTGTTAAAAAGTTGTCTCACTATCGGATGTTTAGTTGATTCCCAATTCGCTGTAAGGATTACATCTGTGTCGCCTACCGTGAAATTTGTGGGGGCTCCCACAGAGGGACCTCGATAGACAGTTCCTTCTGTTGGAATTCCTCCAGAACCTGGGGTCCATCCTGTAAATAGGTAATCAGCACGAACTGGATCCGCTGCTACTACAAATGATGAACCTTGAGCCACTGGGGCTTGGGTAGGCGCAGTCCCACCAACATAGCCAAGCTCATACATTACCGAGCGGTTAGCTACAACAACTGGTGTCCACTGCGCGTACAGGTTTTGGTCTGTAGCAAATGGATATGAGGCAAGATTTAGATAAGAAGTCCCTGAACCATCTGCCTTGGTGTTCCACTTCTCAAAGGAGTAACCACTTCTTGCGTATGAATTGCCTTTCAAAGAGGTGCTCATAAAGCTTGTTTGAGTCTCATCTGTTATTGCGACGTCGTAATTATTTTTTAGAGTGACCGTGTGAGTCCAAAGTGCGTGCAAAGTGATTGCACCGGATGGAAAACTGATTGAATCGGATTGTAATTGCGATGTGTAATCAAATCCGGTCCCATTTGCTGCGTCATTCCAAGCCAATACGCCGCCGGTACCTGCATGAATAACATTCATTAAGGTACTCGGTGTATGAAAAACTAGAAGAGTTGGGTCTATAAAGGTGATGGAGGTGAGTGCGGATCCACTAAAAGCGTTGTCGCCAATCGAAGTGACAGAGGATGGAATTGTTATACTTTCGAGAGAGGAACCAAGGTTTGAGGCAAAGGCATTTGCTCCAATAGTCTCCAGTCCAGAAGGCAAAGTGATAGATGCCAATCCTGAGCGATTAAATGCACCGGCACCAATACTTTTGACTGATACGGGAAGAATGATTGAGTAGATACTAGAATTATCAAATACTCCAGGTTCAATACTTGTTAGTTGAGAATCGGGATCGAAAGTTATCTTCTGCAAAGCTGACCAGGTAAAAGCATATGAGCCAATATACGTGACTGAAGGTGGAATATAGATTTCAGTAATTGGTGAATCGGAGAATGCACTACTCGAAATAGTTTCCAATGCAGAAGTTACGTTGAAGTTAATTTTTGTTACAGAGTTAGGATGTACATTGCCATCGAAGGCCCCGGTAGCAATTGAAGTAATTTCATCAGGTATTGTAATTTCGCCAGTACATGTGCCTGGGCCGATAATGCTGAATTGATCAGAAGGGTCAACTACATAGCACTCCACAGCGTTGCTTGGACTTGCAGAGCTGATAGCAACTATTGGCAGTAAAGAAATTAGGACTGCGAATAAGAATGTAGCTCTTAGGGTGCGTGATTGAACCAGCATTGGCGCTCCAAATTTGATCAAAATTCATCGTGTGATGAATAATGGAAATAGTATAGTATATAGGAATTTTAGTTGTATATTGAAGTGATTCTTCACGCCCTGGGGCTCTTCATTTTTCATCCAGGCGCGGGCTAGGCTGTGTGAGTGCCGCAGACTAAGAAGAAGCCGACTCCTGCCAATGTGGGACGTAAAAGTGCTTACGTTGCCCGAAATCGAGCGCATATTCTGAAAGCGACCATCGAGGTTTTAGCCTCAGATGAACAGAATCCATCCGTTGAGCTCGTCTCTGAGCGTGCTGAGATTGCAATGAGCACAATCTATAAGCACTTTAAAAACCGTGATGAACTCTTTGCTGCTGCGATGGGTGCGGCTATGGATGATTGGGAAATCTGGGCTTTTAGCAAAATTGCACAAGTTTCCGATCCATTGGAGCAGTTAGTTTTGCCCATGCGCATGATCTCTAGATTGAAATCGACACATCCTACGTATTCGAAACTTATTCAAAACAATCTGGCTCTAGCGCAGACTCACTTGCCAATTATTGGCAAATTTCCTCAACATATCCGCGATCTGAATCAGGCTGGTGTCCTCAAGATGGATCATCCTGAAATCAGGATTCAAAATTTCCAAGGTCTGCTATTTTCAATAGTGGTTAATCAAAGCAATAACCCAGCAGCCTCAGATGCCGATGCTGACTTGGCGATTGAAATTGGATTATCCATTCTCAATATCTCCGCTGCAAGGGCTAAGAAGCTCGCGCACGGAAAACTAAATCTTGCTTAGTCGTCATCCCTAGAGGATGTGGCCCTTAGTTCCCATCCACCATTTGCCATAAGGTTCATGGGATTTGCTGTACCTAAGTACAACGCACGTGAATCCGCGGCCATTGTTCGAATTCCGTAATTCAAGTAATTTCCTACGCCATTTATACTCTGAGGCATTGCAGGAGAATTGCCCGACTTGAATCTCCATAAATCAGCGCCGAAGAAGAGCGCAGGATCTGGCAAAGAGATATTCCCTAAATTCAATCCAGCTGTTGTTAATGCCGCTGGAAAGGATTGGGCTAACAGATAGCTCCAATCCATGGTTCCAACAAAGAGTTGCTTATTAAATTCCTGCATGCTCCAGGTGTAGTTGTTGAAAGGGTTACCAAAACCTGAAAGCCCATACTTCGGCAATCCCATTGCTCCAGTTTTTACAGTCCAGTGCCCAAATGGTCCGCTTACCGAATTGGGATCCCAGACCGTAAATATTGGTTGACCATAAAGTAATTCAACCTTTGGCGATTGTTTGGAGAAGTCATCAACTCTAAAGAGGCTAGTTGCACGGAAGGTTCCAAGTGCATCGGCGATTGCACCATTTTGACTATCTGGTGCTCCGTACGCGTTCCATTTAGCTATTGCTGCCATGAAAGGAACGTGCATTGTTCCCCAATACAAACTCCCTTGATAGGAGAACATTGCTCCACCACCATAGGTTCTAGCCGTTACTGAATCTGCCTCGTATTGCGTAACCGACCAAGCTTTTGTCCAACTTGCTTGCTGAGCAATTGATAAGCCTTCTTCACTAATTTTCGGGCTTATCCAAATGCTTGATGGGTTTAGGGCACTTGGCCCAGCAGTGCCTGCATTGGGCCAGGTTGAAACGTAAATACGATCTTTATGTAGAGCAAGTTCGGCTGCTTCACCATCAATATTTGAGCCCACTACAGTAAACGCTAATGGATCTCCGGCAGTAGGTTTGAATTTGAGAACTGATCCGCCACCGCTTCGATTGCCGACTCCTGTGTAGATTGCGTTTCCGATTGGAAGCCATTTGCGAATATTTGTGTATTGAGTCAATGTGGTAGACCCTAGAAAGACTCCGGACTTCGTATTGAATGCAAAAATACTTATTCCACCAAGCGATGGACCTGCCAAATATGTAATCGAATCATTAAGAATTCCCACAGAACGCAATCCAACTGTTCGTTGTAAACGAATCAGATTGGCTTCTGTAACCTGTGAATTCAGATCAGTTTTAACCTTACTTTTGATGTCGTATTTGTAGATATGTGGTGTTCGCATATCCCCGATTGCAGCAGGAATTCCTTGGTTACGAGACCCTGCAGATTGTCCATACTCACAAACATAAGAACTTGTGGTCACGGAATCGGTGGCCCCTAAATAAGTACCGTTCACAAGGCACTGCACATTTGCCCCTGTTCCAAACCAGAGTAGATCTTTTGACTGTGCAAGTCCCCACACATAGCCTTCGTTTACCTTAGGAACACTGCCAGCTGGGCAAGGTGGACCAGCCGGATAATTGATACCGGCACCAGCAAAACATTCATCAGGTTGTGCCTTTGCAAGCAATGAATTAGCAAACTTTGAGTTTCCGCGCAGATACGGAGTTAATGGATTTGTTGAATCCGTTGCTTTTGGAGTACTTGTGGCCATTATCGCAACCGAAGGCGAAGTTCCGGGAAACTGTTGGGCAAAAACAGCTTGCATTAAAGATAGATCCGCATTAGCTGATTCAGACGCAGTTAAGTCTGCTGCCGAAAGAGATGTAGCAAACAGCGTTGAAATTACCACCGTCACAGAGATTAATGCCGATAAAAGCAGATTCGATTTCTTTAGCATTACAACCCCTGTGATTCTCCGACAATATCGGCTTCTCCGAAAATGTGTGGAAATCGTAACCGATAATTTTCGAAATGAACGGTCATAGCATTATTTGCCACCAAATACTAAGTGCCCCCGATCGGACTCGAACCGATACTGGAAGGATTTTAAGTCCTCTGTCTCTGCCATTGGACTACGGGGGCCAATAGAGATGGAAGTGTACTAGGTGAAAAGTTAGAGAATTTTCGCGAATTTAGC
>WLME01000031.1 GCA_009700365.1 Actinomycetota bacterium
AAATCCCTCAGCCTGTAATCAGACTGAGGGATTTCTTTTTAGAACTAGTTAACTGCTGACTGCTTCTCGCTTTGAAATTCGTAGCCATGAGAAGAATCCCCAGATTACAAAGGGAAGATAAATCGCATACAAAGTACCTGTTGGGTAGTAGCCATTTTTAAATGCGAATGGAACACCGACTGCATCTACAGCAATCCAGACCAACCAGAATTCGACGTATCCACGGCTCATGCCATATGTGGCTAGCGCTGTGCCAGTAAAAATCCAGGTATCAACAAAGAGCCATTGGCCACTTTCACCGAGACCTTTAAAAATTTGATAGGAAATTGCAAAGAAAATTGCAATTGCTGGAATAAGAATCAACTTCTCTTGTGCAGTTGTCCAACGTGGGTTGACGGCGGGTGTGCCGGGAATTCCATTGCGCTTGTGGTGTGCCCAACGGACCCAGCCATAGGCGCTCACGATGATGAGGAGAAGATTTCGGCTAGCTTGGCCGTAGAAGTTTGCGTGCTGGGTGTCATCGCCAAATGAGAAGACAGCGCCAAGAAAGACAGTAAAGAGAAGGGCATCGCCGATGATGCCTACGGGCCATGCGCTCACACGTCGTCGTGCGCCCAGGATGGCACTTGAAAGACCTAGAACTCCGCCGACAACCTCGCGGACGGCGATTGTTTTAGATCCAAAATGAATTGTGGCTTCAAATAGCCATTGAAGAATCGACATAGTTGGGGAGTCTAACTATGACTGACTTTGCGTGCATCTTGAAAAATTAGGGTTATGCAACCAATAGCGAACGCTTAGAAAGACCCATCCAGAAGCCCTCAATCAGAGTCTCTGGGATTGCATCAGCTTCTGATGCAGCGCCTAACGTGACAAAGAGCGGCGTGAAATGCTCGACAGTAGGGTGAGCATAATTAACTGCGGGTGCCAAATCTTTATATGAAGCGAGCATGTCAACATCACCCCGAGATAAAGCATCTGCAGCCCACTGATCAAAATCAGATGACCACCCGGGCGCTTGTGCATCAAATGACCAGTCGCGAATAAATGGAAGACCGTGTGTCATAAAACCTGACCCAACAATCAATACACCTTCATCGCGCAAAGGACGAAGTCTCTTGCCAAGAGCAATTAATTTACCGGGATCTGATGTGGGCATAGAAAGTTGAAGAACCGGAATATCTGCATCTGGATACATGATGCGCATTGGCACCCACGCGCCGTGATCAAGCCCGCGTCGTGATTCATGAAGTGGTTCTGTATCAGGCATCATGGCGGAAATTCGAGCAGCAAGTGCCGATGCATCTGGGCTCTCATAGGTCATCTGATAAAACTTGGGAGCAAAGCCACCAAAGTCATAGACCAGGGGAGTGGAAGCCACAGGTGAAGAAATCGAAATCGGCGCGGATTCCCAATGAGCTGAAACAATCAGAATGGCCTTGGGCTTTTCAAATTTCTTGGTGATATCTGCGATCTGAGATGACCAGACAGGATCATCAAGTAACAGTGGTGCGCCGTGGCCAATGTAGAGAGCTGGCATCCGGGTCATAGGTTGATACTACCTTTAAGTAGTTGAAATTTCAACTACATGACACCATAGTAGGGTGCGTTCATGAGCGAACTATCGGCGCAGGTGCGAAGCGCACTCGATGCCGCAGTGTCTGCAATTGGTGGCTCAGCTCGTGATGGACAGATTGAAATGGCAGAAGCGGTTGCCAATGCACTCACTGATCGCCACCACCTTATGGTTCAAGCCGGAACTGGCACCGGTAAATCACTTGCATATTTAGTTCCCGCACTTGTTCACGGCCGCAAAGTATTGGTAGCTACCGCCACGTTGGCACTTCAACGCCAACTCGTAGAACGCGATCTTCCTGCAGTGGTTCCGGCCCTTGAAAAAGCCTTAGGGCGCGAGATCACGTATGCGATTTACAAGGGCGTTGGTAACTATGTATGTCTGCAGAAGATGAATGCAGATGAGCCAGACCCTGATGGTGAACTTCTCCTTGAAGCGTCGTATTTGGAAAAGGATGCAAAACGCCTTATCGCATGGGCGAAAACACCTGGAGTGTCAGGAGACAGAGATGATGCACCAGAAGTAGATCGCAGAGTTTGGGCTGCAAATTCATTATCTGGACGTGAATGTGTTGGAGCTGATTCGTGTGCATGGGGTGCGCAATGTTTTGCTGCAAAAGCTAAAGCAAAGGCTCAAGATGCTGATGTTGTAGTCACTAATCACACCTTACTTGCAATCGAAATTGTGGATTCTCATCCCATCTTGCCCGAAAGAGATGCTGTCATTCTTGATGAAGCCCACGAATTTATGGATCGCACGACCCAAGCCGTGACAGAAGAACTTACATCGGGACGCGTCCAAAGAGCCGCTGCGATGGCACGCAAATATATGCCGGGCAAGCCATCTGATGGATTTACCAATGCAGCAGATAGTTTTCATGATGCAATGGAAGATTATGGCTCGATGGTGAAAGGGGATTTCTCAGCGCTAGGTCGCCTCGAAGAGATTCCTAGCTCGCTTGAAGCACCTATTCGCAAAGTTAAAGAGGCGGCAACGGCGCTTGTGCAATTAATCAATGCGGATGACGAGATTATCGATCCTGATGAAAATGCAGAGCGGGCTCGTGTAAAAGGTGCAGTGCAAGAGATTGCAACGACTGCAGGCAAATTATTGAAGATGGGGAATGAACATGTTCTCTGGTACGAACCTAATTTCTCAACTTTGTATCTAGCGCCACTTTCAGTTTCACATATATTGCGAAGTAATCTACTTACTCAAAATCCGGTGATTGCTACATCTGCCACTTTGACTGTCGGAAATAACTTTGATGCCATGGCACGCAGCATTGGTTTCGTTGTGGGATCTGATGCTGATGAAGAAATTGAAGCAGGCGAGATAGACCCTGCGAACGTGCAGATGCTCGATGTGGGATCCCCTTTTGATTTTGCAAATCAGGGTGTTCTGTACATGCCAAAACATTTACCAGAACCTGGACGAGAAGGTCCAAGCCAAGAAGTTCTCGATGAACTCGGCGAACTCATTGATGCCGCAGGTGGTCGCACCTTGGCGCTCTTTAGTTCATGGCGCGGAGTAGAGGCAGCCGATGCTCATCTGCGAAAAGTATTGGTGGATTTGCCGATTTCTATTATCACCCAGAAGCGTGGAGATGCAGTAGGTCCGCTTGTCGAACGTTTTGCAAAAGATGAAACCTCAATTCTTTTGGGGACAATGTCTTTATGGCAGGGAGTAGATGTTCCAGGAAATTCCTGCATCCTTGTTGCTATCGATCGCATTCCATTCCCGCGCCCAGATGAACCTGTGATGGCAGCGAGATCTTCGCTTGCTGATGCATCTGGTGGCAGCGGATTTATGCAAGTTTCAGTTCCTCGAGCAGCGTTGCTATTGGCACAGGGGACTGGTCGCTTAATTCGTAGTATTGAAGATCGCGGAGTTGTTGCAATTCTTGACTCTCGAATCGTGACCAAAAGATATGGAAGCGTCTTGCTTAATTCGATGCCGCCACTGTGGCGTACCAGCGATGGCGCAATAGTTCGAGACTCTCTTAAACGTTTACGCGATGGCCTCTAGTTCATCGATAATTTTTCTTACCTCGGGCCACGTGGCTGCAAAGCTGGGGTGCAGCGGCAATCGAGTTACATCATCGAATTTAACCCATCGAACTTCGTGGGATTCGTCATTGAGTTCATGACCTTCAAGCTCTGAATCAGCGAGTGCGATAACAGTCGAGTAGCTCCAACCATTATGGTCATCTACAAAGGTATGTACCGCAGAAAGATTTTCGGCCTTGATCCCCGTTTCTTCCATAGCTTCTCGGAGCGCACCTTCTAATACCGTTTCGTGAGAATCGCGAGCACCACCAGGAATACCCCACGAATCACCGTTATGCACCCACGGTGCGCGGTGCTGCAAGAAGACGGATCCGTCGCGAATTATCAACAGCCCAGCAGCGCCGAACTTGCCCCAGTGCTTGGAACCACATGCGCATTCGATCCAACCATCACCATCGCGCGCAACCATGTTCCTACTCTCTCATAACTGTCCACAGTCCGCCTTTATCTACTCTTTCAAGGAACTCATCACGCTTACCCTCCCGCGCATGATGAGAAAACTAATATGCATATTTCTACTTCTTTCACTCACAACACCTGCTCATGCAGCAGATTGCATCGAAAAGGCATGTATTGATGTCTATACGCAAGATGGAAAAATTGTGATTGAAGGCAGAAAAGGCAGCGGGCCAGTTCAAAAAAAGTCTGTTGCGCCAGCTCCAGCGCGTACAAAGAAGCCAGTAATCAAGAAATCGCCGACTCCTAAACCACGCACCTCAGGTAGCGCTAAGCCGCGAATAATTCCAACTCGGAAACCGCCAGTTGTACGCAAGCCCGTCATCCGCACCTCAAAACCTCAGTCGCTCAGTGACAAATTAACAGAGATGCTTCCAACTGCTGGCATCTCGTATTCACCTTCATTTGAACCACTTGTCAATGTTCCAGTTTTCTTCTGGAGCGATATTCCCGAGGTGATTACCAAGCGAATCGAAATCGTTGGTGAATTTGTTGATGTCCAACTCAAGCCAACCTTCTTCTGGCATTACGGAGACGGGGTTGTTTATGTGACGACAAAGGCTGGTGCCCCTTTCCCAGACGGGCAGATTCGCCATACCTATCAAAAACCCGGCAACTATCTCATCGAATTAATTACAAGCTGGGCTGGCGATTTCACTGTTGACGGAGTTCGCGCGCATATCAATGGCGATGTTCAAACAGTTGCAGTCCTGCCCGTCACCGTTGTTGCCGCACCTACTCGATTCACGCCATCAATTACATATACACGATAAGGACAACCATGACCACACTTACATCTCCCCACGATCTTCTTGCAGCTATTCCATTTCTTATCGGCTATCACCCAGAAAATTCGCTCGTTTTGGTATCACTCAAAGATGACCAAGTCGGAATGGCAATGCGCGTAGATTTTCCTGTCGAAATTGCAACCGAGAGTTATGACCTTCTGGCGTCTCACCTCAGCCGCGAGGGAGCAACCGGCGCATTTATCGTCGCCTATATTGCAGAAGGTGAAGTAGATCCAGAACCTGTCATGATTAATACGAGCGGCGCCCTGATCCGGGCAGGAATAGAAATTAAAGAATCGCTGATTGTGCGCGGTGACAGATATCGATCAATGATCTGTAGTGATGCCACCTGTTGTCCGCCAGAAGGAAATCAAATTCCTTCCATCGATTCATCTCGAATTGCTGTCGAACATGTGATTGCGGGTCACCCCATGCCACTGCCTAGCGTGGACGATTTAATCCAATCGATTGCAGCTCTGCCGTCATCGCACGAAACTCACTGGCAAGATGAAGTGCAGACATTCTGGATCTCTAGCGACTCCGAGGAAATCAATGACCTTCAGCGAGATGGCGCAACTGCAATTATTGATCTAGCGGGTGAATATCGCGAAGGACGAGGCGCTGAAGATAGAGAACTTGTTGCCCGTGTTATCGGCCGCTTGAGTGAAATCCAAGTGCGTGATTTTGCACTGGGTAGCCACACAGATGAGACCACAGAACACTATTGGGCGATGTGGCGTGATCTTCTTCTGATTGCACCGCGTGGATTTGTTGCACCAATCGCATCACTCTTTGCAGCAATGGCATACGAGCGTGGTGAAGGCGCCCTTGCCCACAAAGCTCTTGATCGCGCACTTGCAGATGATGATCAGTACTCGTTGGCGCTCTTACTGCGCCGAGTATTCACCGCAGGCTGGCCACCTCAATCCTTTACTGCGATGCGGGCTGAGTTACACCCCAAAGTTGTGGCAGGAATCTTCGGGTAATATATGTAGCGGTCACGAGTTCTTATCGAAAGCCCCGGCTGATAAGACGGCAACCCTCCACCGCGGTGGGGTGCTCCGGGTGACGACCAGGTGGATGCACTCAATGTGTATTCGCAAGTGCGTGAAGGATTTATAGATGAGCAGAATTCCCAACTTCGATGTCACCGGTGCGTGGCTTGAGGGCGATGATCCTGGCGATCGAAAGTTCGTCAAAATTGGATTTCTTCTCCTTGAAAATGGAGAGACGCTTCCTGACATCACTATTGCGTATCAAACATGGGGAACTCTTAATAAAGATAAATCCAATGCGATTTTGGTAAACCATGCAATGACAGGGTGGTCAGATGTCACAGCATGGTGGCCACAAATGGTTGGTCCTGGGTTGCCATTCGACACAGATAAGTACTTCATTGTCTGCCCTAATGTCATTGGTGGCTGTCAAGGTTCCACAGGACCTTCCAGCATTGCACCAGATGGAAAACGATATGGATCGCGCTTTCCAATCATCACGATTCGCGACATGGTTAATGCAGAAGTTGCTTTTAGCGATGCCCTTGGAATTGAGAAATATTTATTAGCTGTCGGGCCATCACTGGGAGGAATGAGATCTCTCGAGTGGGCAGTCCAACTTCCAGATCGCGTAGGGGCGATATGTACGATTGGGTCATCGGCTGTTGCAACAGGCGATCAAATCGGTACCGCCTCAATTCAAATTCGAGCAATCAAGTCAGACCCACATTTTCTTGGTGGCGATTACTACGAGGCAGCTCGGGGGCCAGTCGATGGCATGGGGATTGCCCGTCGCATTGCCCATCTGACCTATCGCACCGAATCCGAGATGGATGTGCGCTTTGGCCGTCAATTACAAGGTGATGACACAGGGCGATATGCAGTTGAGTCATATCTTGATCATCAAGCGGTCAAGCTTGCCAAGCGCTTCGATGCAAATACCTATATCGCCCTTACCGATGCGATGAATTCCCATGACATTGGGCGAGACCGCGGTGGGGTAGCAGCGGCGCTAGAGAGCATCGCGGTGCCGGTTGTTGTCGTCTCTATCGATACCGACCGCCTCTTCCCACCTCGACTTCAAGTTGAGATATCCGAGCTTGTACCGACTGCCGAGGCACCAATCGTCATCAGTTCAGACTTTGGACATGATGGATTCTTAGTTGAGGCAGAGGCAATGGGCGATGCGATTCGGCGCGCCTTGATGGTTGCGGGTACAATATAGGTATTGCTTCGAGAAGTTCGAAGAAAACAACCAAAGGACAATTGTGGCTGTATTTAGTGCGCTCAAAAACAAGGCAAAGGGCAAGAAAGCTGCGGCAAAGCCAGCAGCAAAGAAGGCAGCTCCTGCCAAAAAAACTGTTGCTAAGAAACCTGTTGCGAAGAAGGCGGCTCCTGCCACAAAGCCCGTTGCTAAAAAAGCAGTTGCCAAAAAATCTGTTGCAAAGAAGGCCGCTCCCGTTAAGAAGGTTGCAGCAAAGCCGGTTAAGCCAGTAAAGGTTGAAGTCAAGAAAGAACTGACCGCGAAGGAAATTCAGCAACTCGTAGATCTTAAGAACGCAATTGCCCGAAAGAATGAAATTGTTGAAACTCTGGCTGCAAGTGGAATCGATAATTATCGCAAGGCAGTGAAGAAAGAATTTATGGCGCTCGCTCTTGAAGCGCGTCAGCTTGATATTGAAATCCCTGAAGCGACAGAGAAGGCCCGCAAGGCTGGAATCGGCGCTCCAACTCGCAGCCTGTCAAAGGCGCAGCTTGCACTGATAGCTCCAAAGGAAGAGCCAAAGTCAACGTCAGTTGAAGCATCAGCAAAGGGTGCAAAGGCAGCCGTAGTTCTCGATGAAGATGGCAATGAAATAGTTGTTGAAGAAGTAGAACTTGAAGATGTTGAGACACTTATCGCTGAAGCATCTGAAATCATTGACGCAGAATCAGATGGTAAGGATCAGCCACGAGTCGTAACACTGTCAGATGAGACCAAGAATGAAGAAGGCTCATTTACCCTTCTTGACACAGATGTCGATGATGAAGAAGAAGATAAGAACGAGCGCGAAAAGCATAAGAAGGATCTCAAGAATGTAAACCTTGTTCTCGAGGCCATCAATGGAAAGATTCAGGGTGTCGAGCACGCGCCAAAGCACAACATTGATCAGGCAGAAGCGAAGGCTCTGACTTTCAAGCAGATTCAACAGCAATTTGCCATGAATACCTTCAATGAAAAATCTGCGAAGATGATTGCTGAAGCCGTTAATCAGGGCTACCTCAAGAACCTCGAAGATCTTCAATATTTCTTCAACGAACAAGCACGATTTATTCAGATTGAAATTAAGCGCCTTCCGCCAGAACAAACAGTTCTTACAGCTGGCGCAACAGCTGATCCAGTAAAGGATTACCTCAAGCAGATCGGCCGCGTAGCACTTCTAAATGCAGAGCTTGAAGTAGAGCTTGCAACTCGAGTTGAGGCTGGTCTTTTTGCCGCTGAAGCGCTGAAGAATACTAAGAAGCTCGATAAGAAATTAAAGCGCGAACTCGAATGGATCGTCGAAGATGGAAAGCGTGCAAAGAACCATTTGCTCGAAGCAAACCTTCGCCTCGTCGTATCTCTTGCCAAGCGTTACACAGGTCGTGGAATGTTGTTCCTTGACCTTATCCAAGAAGGAAACCTTGGTCTTATTCGCGCGGTAGAGAAGTTCGACTATACAAAGGGTTACAAGTTCTCTACCTACGCAACATGGTGGATCCGTCAGGCAATCACCCGCGCGATGGCAGACCAGGCTCGCACGATTCGTATCCCAGTGCATATGGTTGAAGTCATTAACAAGCTTGCTCGCGTACAGCGACAGATGCTTCAAGATCTTGGACGCGAACCGACACCTGAAGAGCTCGCTAAAGAGCTTGATATGACACCTGAAAAGGTTGTTGAAGTTCAGAAGTACGGTCGCGAACCAATCTCCCTCCACACACCACTCGGTGAAGAAGGAGACTCTGAATTCGGTGATTTGATCGAAGATTCTGAGGCTGTAAAGCCAGAAGAGTCTGTAACTTTCACAATCTTGCAGGAGCAGTTGATGCAGGTGCTTTCAGGACTAACAAGTCGTGAAGCCGAGGTTATCAAGGCTCGCTACGGACTTACAGATGGTCAGCCAAAGACTCTTGATGAGATCGGAAAAGTTCACGGCGTAACCCGCGAACGTATTCGCCAGATCGAATCAAAGACAATGTCTAAGTTGCGCCACCCATCACGTTCGCAAGCACTTCGCGACTATCTCGATTAAGCCGTAACCATGCCTGAAAGCCAACCAGCTAATCCGGTCAGGGCTTTCGTAAACCCAAAAAGCGGATCAATCCGCATCATCGACACAGTCGAGCTCGTCGATGCCGATGGCAATGTCACAAACACTGTCGACAATCCCAAGTTCTGTGGTTGTGGCCTCTCGAAAGATAAGCCTTTCTGCGATGGTTCGCATAAAGAAAAGACCCAGCAATAGTTTTCTTGGTTAGTTGCGCCTCACCCCTTAATCTAGAGGAGTGAAACTACGTCGCTGCTTAACCCTTAACCGTAGATTCCGTTTTCTCACAGCACTTACTTCACTATTCCTGGGAGCATCTTCACTTTCCCTTGCACC
>WLME01000032.1 GCA_009700365.1 Actinomycetota bacterium
ACAGTCGGAATAAAAAATGGCCGCTAAAGATTTATATGAAAAGGACTTCTACAAGATCCTCGGCGTAGATAAGAAAGCATCTGCCGATGAGATCAAGAAGAAGTACCGTTCTTTAGCGCGCGATTTACACCCTGATAAGAATCAAGGTGATACTGCTTTGGAAGATAAGTTCAAGGCAGTCTCTGAGGCTTATGACATCTTGTCTGATTCCAAAAAGCGCGCCGAATACGATGAAGCTCGTTCATATTACGAACGCGGTGGGTTCCGCGCACCAACTGGCGGAGGGCAATACCAAGGTGGAGATTTCTCTGACATCTTCGGTGGCGGAAACCCTCAAGATATCTTTGCTAATTTATTTGGTGGCGGTGGACGTCGCGGCCCACGTAAAGGCAGCGACCTACAAACAGAAGCCACCATTACATTTAAAGAAGCCGTCTTTGGAACAACTCTTGATTTAAAACTCAATACCGATGGAAATGGCCCACAAAATATTTCCGCAAGAGTTCCTGCCGGTGTTAATGATGGCGCAAAGATTCGCGTTAAAGGAAAAGGTGCACCTGGTGAGGCCGGTCCTGGGGATCTCTTTATTGAGCTACATGTAAAGCCCCACGCTACTTTTTCACGTAAAGGTGAGAACTTGTTACTCACTCTCCCTGTTACATTTGCAGAAGCAGCTCTTGGTGCCGATATTAAAGTTCCAACGCTTTCAGGTGATGATGTCACCGTGCGTTTAGCTGCAGGAACTCCAACCGGCCGCGTGCTGCGCGTTAAAGGCCGCGGTATTAAGAAAGGCGCAGTAACTGGCGACTTACTCGTCACCGTAGAAGTACAAGTTCCACGACGCGTTGAAGGAAAAGCAGAAGAAGCAATCAAAGCTTTTGCAGCAGCAACTGCAGACCACGATATCCGCGCAGAATTTGTTGCAAAGGCAAAGTCATGACAAAAGATTTGCCCACTGAAGATCATCCAGATGATGATGCAGGACTGTATGTAATTTCAGTAGCTGCAGAACTTTCTGGGCTACACCCACAAACTCTCCGTCAATACGATCGGTTAGGTTTAGTTTCACCAGACCGCACCGTTGGACGTAATCGTCGTTACTCACTCCGTGATATCGCATCGTTGCGCATGGTGCAACGGCTTGTCGGTGAAGGAATCAATCACGCAGGAATTAAACGCATTATCGAACTCGAAACCGCAATGGCAAATATGGCAGTCGAAGTCGCGAAGTTACGTATCGAAGTAGACGCACTCATCGAACAGAATCCGCCTAAAGGATTAGCAACACGTAAGAAACAAGACGTCATCATTTACAGAGAAGAAGATAAGTAGAGATAAGGTCACCTCATGAGCGCACGCGATAATCTAAAGAACGAAATCGTTAAGAAGGCTGTTGTCCATGGCAAAGTTATTTTGTCTTCAGGCAAGGAAGCCGACTACTACGTCGATCTTCGCCGCGTCACCCTCGATCATGTTGCAGCCCCTCTTGTTGGTGAAGTTATGCTCGATCTCACCAAAGACCTCGATTACGACGCTGTCGGTGGCCTTACTTTGGGTGCAGACCCAGTAGCTACAGCGATGATGCATGTGGCTGCCCGCAACGGTAAGAACATTGATTCTTTTGTAGTTCGTAAAGCTGAAAAAGCACACGGGCTTCAGCGCCGCATCGAAGGCCCAGATGTAAAAGGCAAGAAAGTCTTAGCCGTTGAAGATACATCAACAACTGGCGGATCAGTTCTTACAGCTGTTGAAGCGCTGAAAGAAGCCGGCGCAATCATCGTTGGCGTTGCAGTAATTGTTGAACGCGGTGCAAAGCAAGCAATCCTCGATGCTGGCTATAAATATTACGCTGCCTACTCGCTTGAAGATTTAGGTCTCTAAGAAATCAAGAGTGGTGTTTGCGCGTACTCCACTCGCGGAAAAACTCGACTGCTACTGGAATAACACTGATGATAATTATCAGCCCAACAATCGGTAGTAAATACTTATCTACAGAACCCTTGAGTTTCTCACCGAGGATAAATCCAGCGCCAAGCACTAGTTGAGTCCAAATAACTGCGCCAGTAATGTTCCAAACCAAGAACTTCTTCATTGGAATACCAACGATGCCAGCAAGTGGATTAATAAGTGTTCTCACAAATGGAATAAAGCGCGATAGGACAAGAGCTTTACCGGTGCCATATTTTGTCAGCCACTTTTCAGTCGCAAGAACTCTTTGGCGGTTAAAGAAACGACCATCGGGGCGATCAAAGAGTTTGCGACCATAGGTGGAACCAAACCAATGTCCAACTTGGGAACCAAGAATTGCTGCGATGGGAGCACCGATAAATAAAAGAACAGGATTTAAGGATGCCCCACCAAGAATTGCGGCACCAGAGCCAGATGCTGCGACACCAGCAATAAATAGGAGAGAGTCACCAGGAAATGCCAGCCCCACCAAGAGCCCAGTCTCTGCAAAGATAATAGCGAGCACACCAATTAACCCGAGATCTCCGACGATTGAATGTGCATCGAAGAGGTTGGCGAGAGTATTCATAACGTGAGGATAAGGTACGTGCCGTGATTACGCATCCATCAGGCGAACTTCGGAACGAGAAATTCCGTCCCCAATTTCACTTCACCCCGACGCGCAATTGGATGAATGACCCCAACGGTCTTTTCTATTACAAAGGTAAGTACCACCTATTTTTTCAGCATAATCCGCGGGCTATCGACTGGGGCAATATGTCGTGGGGCCACGCAGTAAGTACTGATTTGTATAACTGGCAAGAACTCCCAATTGCAATCAACTGCACTGAAACGACAGGTATATTTTCTGGCAGCGCAGTAGTTGATCACAACAACACTTCAGGCTTTGGCACAAAGGAAAATCCACCGATAGTTGCGATTTATACCGAACATCACAATGATGAAAGTAATCAATCACAATGCCTGGCTTACAGCGTTGATGAGGGCCTAACCTTTACAAAATATGCGGGCAACCCTGTTCTTAATATCAATGAAAAGAATTTCCGCGATCCTAAAGTGCAATGGATTGAAGGCCAATGGCTTATGACCGTGGCGCTCGCAAGCGATTTCAAAATCTCTTTTTACTCATCTCCAAATTTAATAGAGTGGACACATCTGAGTGATTTTGGTCCAGCTGCAGAAATCGGTGGAGTCTGGGAATGTCCAGACCTGATTCAATTTGGCGAAAAGTGGGTTCTCTTAGTTTCACTTAACCCAGGTGGTTACCAAATCGGTTCAGGAACCCAATACTTCATAGGTCAATGGACCGGCACTGAATTTATTGCCGACGACACCACAACTCGCTGGCTTGATTACGGGCGAGACAACTACGCAGGTGTGACCTTTTCAAATGCACCGGATGATAAAAAAATCTTTCTTGGATGGATGAGCAATTGGCACTATGCATCGAAAGTTCCAACTAACCCATGGCGTAGCGCAATGACTCTCCCGCGCGAACTTTCATTGCGTGGAGATCGATTGATACAAACTCCCATCAACTGCCCAGATGGTTTCCCTGAAGTGTCATTCACAACCCAGGAAGGTTCAATAAAGATTTCTGAAAATGAAAACCGATATGTTGAAATTGGAGTACACAACAAGACCCTTTTCGTAGACACCAGCAATGCCTGGAATGAACTCGAAGCCCCAACCCGCCAAGAGATCGCAGTAGGAGACCGCACCCTTGATATCCGAGTCATCATCGACCGGGGCTCCATCGAGCTCTTTGCCGACGGTGGGGCCATCTCGGTCACCAACCTGGTCTTTGTCGATACCCACCTAAGCGCCATCGAGGTGGGCGAAGGAATATCCGCGCTTGCGTACAGCGGGCTCTCACTCCACGCCTAACTAGCCGTACAACCTGCAAAAACCTGCAAAAAAACGTTGCAGGACAGTTATCGCCAACCTATTTCGTTGCTAGCCATACGCATTTACCGTTGCCCCACTGCCAACTTCGAGAGACGTTTGGCTAAACCCTTGAAAGGACTACTTCATGAAGAAGTTTACAAAGATCGGTGCACTCGCACTGGCTTCTGCACTCACTGTTTCTGTTGTTGCTGCAACATCTCCAGCATCAGCTGCAACATGTGCAAAGCGCACAAACGTAACAATGCTCGGAACAATTAAGACTGAAATCAAAGACCAGTTCCAAGCTGCAGTAAAGAAGTACAACACCAGCCAGAAGTGCTACACACTCAAGACAATTATTGGTGACAGCAAACTTACATTCCTCCAGAACATCACACCTATGTATGCTGCGAAGAATGCTCCAACAATTTCTTACACACTCCAAGAGATTCCTAACATGGCTGACAAGGTCTTGGATCTCAAGAACACAAAGCTTGCAAAGCTTGTATCACCAGGACTTCTTGCAGCAGCAAATGTTGGCGGAAAGCAAGTTGGTGTCCCATCAACAGCTGAAGCTTTCGGTCTTCTTTACAACAAGAAGGTTCTTGATGCAGCAGGCATTAATCCAGCATCAATCAAGACACGTACAGATCTTGAGAACGCATTCAAAACTCTCCAGGCTAAGGGCAAGAAGGCAGTTCACTTCTCAGCTATCTGGTGGTCACTTGGTGCACACTTCACAAATATCTACCATGCAAGTTCTGCAAAGACACACGAAGGTCGCTTGGCTGTTCTAGATTCACTATCTGATGGCAACAAGAACCTCACAACAGATCCTGTCTGGAAGAACTGGCTTGCAACATTTGATCTTCTAAAGAAGTACAACGGATCAGAAGCAAACCTCACAGATACTGAATACGACGCATCAATCACAGATCTCGCATCTGGCGACTACGGCTTCCTATTCCAAGGTAACTGGACTGAGCCAAACTTGATGACAGCTGCTGCTGGCACAGATTTCGGAATCATGAACCTCCCAATTAGCACAAGTGCAACGGCTTATGGAAATGATTCAATTCCTGTCGGCGTACCTGGCTACTTCATGATCGATGCAAAGCAGTCAACAAAGGCTGAACAAGCTGGAGCACTTGACTTCCTTACATGGCTCTACACATCAGCAGCTGGCCAGCACTTCGTTGCTGATCCAGTAACAAAGGGTGGAATGGGCTTTATCCCTGTTTACAGCGGATTCAAGGTTCAGCCAGCTACATTCATGGCGCGTGAAATCGCTAAGTATGTTGCAGCTGGTAAGACACTCGAGTGGATTAACACCTACTACCCAGCAGGTCTCCAAGAGACAGTTGGAAAGGTATCTATGCAGCAGTACTTCACCGACAAGATCAGTTCAGCTGACCTTGCTAAGGCGATTCAAGATGCATGGAAGGGTTCTACAAAGACCTGGCGTGGAGAATCTGCATAATTTGCAGACCCTCTAGTTAGGCAAAAAGAAAGAACATAGAATCATCCTGAGGCGAGGAAACTCGCCTCAGGATGATTTTTCTTAAAAGGAGAATTACAAATGCCATCAGCGAGAGCAACAAAGAGGTTTCTGAAGTTTGCTCTAGTCCCGCTCGCGATCTTCTCAATGGTTCTCGTTGTGCCTTTCGCAAATGGTTTCTATCTCACCTTTACCAATTGGGATGGTTTTGAATCCAGTAAATTTGTCGGATTTAGCAATTACACAAAATCGTTCCAAGATCCAACTTTCTGGGCAACACTTCGATTTACAACGCTCTTTGTTGTCGTCTCACTTATTTTAGTCAATGTTGTTGCATTCGGACTTGCCCTGATAGTCACATCAAAACTTCGCAGCAGAAACGTGCTGCGCACATTCTTCTTCGTGCCTAACCTCATCGGCGGCGTGATTCTTGGAGTCATTTGGCAATTTATCTTTAATAGCGCAATTACTTCACTTGCAAAAAAATACGGATGGACTCTCTTCGAGCAATCCTGGCTTAACGACACAAATAAAGCTTTTTGGGCTCTGATTATTGTGACAGTGTGGCAATCCTCCGGCTACATGATGATTGTCTACATCACCGGACTCATCAGTATTGAAAACGATGTTCTCGAAGCATCGCAGATCGATGGCGCCTCACCGCTTCGAACATTACTTTCAATCAAAATACCGCTTATGGCGCAGGCATTTACTATCGCTCTCTTCTTAACACTTCGCAGCGGATTCATGGCATACGACGTAAACGTGGCACTCACAGGCGGTGGCCCATTCCGCACTACCGAATTGATTTCAATGCACATCTTCCAAGATGCCTTCGCGAATGGAAACTTCGGCACCGGTCAATCAAAGGCAGTCATCATGTTCTTGATGGTCGCGGGTGCGGCGCTCTTGCAAGTCTCGGTCTCTAAGCGGTTGGAGGTCCAGCGATGAGCGCACGCGCACGTATCGGCAAGAGAATTACATTTGGAATCGGCCTCACCTTGGCATTCGCCTATGTCTTCCCATTCTTCTTAGTATTTGTAAACTCCCTTAAGTTAAAGCCAGATATTTTGGCCAATCCACTTTCAATTCCAACTCACATCACTTGGGATAATTTCCAACAAGCTCTCACAAAGATGAACTTCTTCCGATCGCTCACAAACTCCATCATCATTACCGTCTTGAGCGTCTCACTTCTAATCATCTTCTCTTCAATGCTTGCATATTATTTATCGCGCACAAAAATCAAACTCACAAAATGGATTTTCTTGGTACTGGTGGCCTCGATGATTGTGCCTTTCCAAGCACTGATGATTCCCTTTATGGCGCGCTTCGCCCCATTTGTTTCACTCAATAATCGAGGCGCACTTATCTTCTTCTATATCGGATTTGGTACAGCGCTATCCACATTTTTGTACCACGGCTTTATCTCGACTATCCCAACAGAAATCGATGAAGCAGCTTCCATCGATGGAGCATCTGACATGGTTGCATTCTGGAAGATTATTTTTCCTATGATGCGCCCCATCACTGCAACAGTTGCAATCATCAATGCTCTTTGGATTTGGAACGACTTCTTGTTGCCGCGGCTTGTATTGACGCAAGATACGCAAACTTTGCCACTTTCTACTTACTTGTTCTATGGACAGTATTCAATTGAATACGGTCAAGCTATGGCAGGACTTGTACTTGCAGTTATCCCAATCGTGGTCTTCTACTTAGTGCTCCAAAAGCAGTTCATATCAGGTATTTCACAGGGCGCTGTTAAATAATTAATTAATCTTTAGAACTGAATCACGCACAACTAATTCAGTCGGTACGTTCATCTGCGAGAACTCAACATCAGCGCTATTTTCGATACGAGCCATTACTTGTGATGCCGCCAATTGACCTAAGAATCGAACAGGTTGAGCCACGGTCGTTAGCCCAATGGTTGAGCCAAACTCGTGATCGTCATAGCCCACAATAGAAATATCTTGAGGAACCCGCATTCCTTTCTTTTGGAGCGAGCGATAGACGCCAAAGGCCATCTCATCTGACTCACAAAAAATTGCTGTCGGCAGCTTCTTTCGCGCTAAAAAATCATCCATCGCCAACTCTGCGGTACGACTACTAAAATCGGAGACAACTTCATATGCAGGGTTGAATTCAACGCCATGCTTATGTAAAACATTCATGAACCCTTCTTGGCGCTGCCTTGCCACCTTAAAGTCAACAGCCAATTCACGCTGACCAATCATGATTGCGATATCGCGATGACCCATATCTACCAAATGTTGTGTTGCAGTTTCTGCGCCTTGGATGTCATCGATAGTTACATATGAGCATCGATCTGTTGGCACACCCAGCAATGAGACCGGAATTCCTAAACCAAGTATTTTCTCAAACTCTTTCTCGGTCGGCGGAAGCGAAATAACAATAAGCCCATCCACCTTGCCGACCAATTTGCTCTGCTGAAAAATTCGTTGGCGCGCATCAATCTGAGCAAAGTTATAGAGCAAGAGATCAATTCCCGCTTCGCGCAAAGCTTGCTCAATTCCCGCAATCGCCTGCGAGAAGTACCATCGAGAAATATAAGGAGCAATCACACCGATCGTATTTGTCTTACTGACTGCGCCCGGTGGAAGCAGATCGGGACGAATTGGATAATCTAATTCGCGAGCGGCATCGATGATTTTCTTACGGGTTCTCTCGTTGACATGATGTAACCCGCGCAGAGCGCGTGAAACAGTGGCAGGAGAGACCCCAGCCTTTGCTGCTATTTCGATGATTCCAGCCATAAGAGTTCAAAGATATGCAAAAAACTGCAAAAATCAAGAGTTCTCAGGGCCAAGGTTTTTCACCGTAATAGATATGTATATGTAGACTCAGGCAATCTTCGCGCCCCTCCCTCGAATCGGGGCGCCCTGACTCTCCAATGGAGGAGAACCTATGGGAGCATCAAGCGCTCTATCGACCGTGCAAGTGACCGGATCAAATCTCAATATCACCTACGTAGTTCTCGCAGTAGCGCTCGGTGCGCTCGCGATTGCCTACGCACTTCGCCAGCAGGTACTTGCGGCAAGTGATGGCACCGAGAAGATGCGAGAAATTGCTGAAGCTGTCCAAGAAGGTGCAGCCGCATATCTTGCGCGCCAATTCCGCACACTTTCATATTTCGTTGGAATCGTCTTCTTCCTATTGTTCGCACTTCCGGCCGACACCACCGCAATCCGCGTGGGCCGCTCAATCTTCTTCCTTTTGGGCGCAGGATTCTCTGCACTCGTTGGTTACAACGGAATGTGGCTAGCAGTTCGCGCAAACGTTCGCGTTGCCGAAGCTGCTCGCCAGAAGGATGGCACTAAAGCTGTTCAGATCGCATTCCGCACAGGCGGCGTTGTTGGTATGACAACAGTTGGTCTTGGTTTAGTTGGAGCCTCACTTGTTGTGATTTTGTTCCGCGAAAATGCACCAGTTGTACTTGAAGGCTTCGGTTTCGGTGCCGCAATGCTTGCGATGTTTATGCGCGTCTGCGGCGGAATCTTTACCAAGGCTGCCGATGTCGGAGCAGACCTTGTCGGTAAAGTTGAAAAGGGAATTCCAGAAGATGACCCACGTAACCCAGCAACCATTGCAGATAACGTCGGCGATAACGTCGGTGACTGCGCCGGTATGGCCGCAGACCTCTTTGAATCATATGCAGTAACGCTCGTTGCAGCGCTCATCTTAGGAAAAGCTGCCTTCGGTAACGAAGGTCTGATCTATCCGCTGATCGTTCCAGCAATCGGTATCGTCACAGCAGTTATCGGAATCTTTGCAACACGTCTTCGCCCAACCGATAAGTCAGCAATGACAGCGATTAACCGCTCATTCTTTATGTCAGCGATTATCTCGGCCGGCCTTACTGGTCTTGCCACATTCACATACCTTCCAGGTAAGTTCAACCTTCTTACCAACTACTCACCGTCAGTTCT
>WLME01000033.1 GCA_009700365.1 Actinomycetota bacterium
ATCGTCAATAAAGAGGTCCCGAAACGAATTCACGTATCAGCGATATCCCAGATTTCAGATGCATCTATTTCACACTCTGATTTTGAAGGATGGGGTGGACGTCTTCAACCATTCCGCGCACTGATGGATAACGCATGGCGCACCCGTGCACATGGAGATTTCTGGTCACATATGTTGGTGGCAGAAGGCGCTGTCGACGTTGCAGTTGAACCATCTCTCGCTCTTTGGGATATGGCTGCGCTCGACATCATCGTGCGCGAAGCTGGAGGCCGATTCACAAATCTGGACGGTGTAGACGGATCACACGGTGGCAGCGGGCTCTCTACAAATGCAGCGCTACATGACTATGTAGTGAACGCACTGAAAGCGTCTCAGTAGGGAAACTATGGGAGACATTCAAGTACAGACTTATTCCGTCACAGGAATGACATGTTCATCCTGCGTCAACAGCATTGAACGTGAACTCAATGAGATTGCCGGTGTGAGCGCTTCGGTAAATTTTGCCTCAGAGACTGTGCATATTCTCGCCCCAGCGGATGTATCACCAGATGTGATAATCAAAAAGATTAAAGCTGCAGGTTACGGAGCAACGCTTCTCGAAGATAATTCTGATCCAGCGCTACACCGAAAAGGCGCGGCGGGTGCTCTCATATGGGCAATCCTCTTCGCAGTTCCCGCTATCGCAATATCAATGGTGATGAGTTGGCAACAACCAATTAATGATTGGTTAATCTCCACCTTTGATTCATATCAAATTCCTCTGCCGCCCAATGCGCATCATCTCTTTGCATCTTGGTTACCTCTTTTTATCAGCGCACCACTCATTTTTATTGTGGCATTTCCTATTCACCGAGCCGCTCTCAGAAATCTCTTCCACCCAACGATGGATACTTTGGTATCTCTTGGTTCGTTAAGCGCATATGTTTGGTCAATCTATGCGACATACACTGCGCAAGGTGATGTCTATACAGAAGTTGCGGCGGGAGTACTTCTCTTTGTAATTCTCGGTCGTTTCCTTGAATCTCGTGCGAAGAAGAGTGCACGCAGCGCTCTCTCTACACTCTTAGCTCTCGGCGAGAAAGAAGTTGCAGTACTTCGCAATGGCACCGAGGTCTTGATCCCGATCAGCCACTTAATAGTGGGAGATGAATTTGTAGTAAAACCAGGTGCACGAATTCCAACAGATGGAATTGTCATCTCTGGGCAGAGCACAGTTGATAACTCATTGATTACTGGTGAATCAAAGCCAGTTGAAATAACACCAGGGATGCTAGTCATCGGCTCGGCCCTCAATAACAACGGAAGAATTCTCGTTCGCGCAACACGCATAGGTAGCGATACCGAGTTGGCGCGAATCACTTCGATGGTAGTTACCGCACAGGGGGCGAAAGCTCCGATCCAAGCTCTTGCCGACACAATTGCATCATTTTTTGTTCCGATCGTTACGGTGTTAGCAATTGCCACATTCGAAGGTTGGTACTACTTCGGAGATAAATCCCTTACCTATTCAATATCAACCGCGATCACCGTTTTAGTGATTGCCTGCCCTTGCGCGCTAGGGCTAGCGACACCGGTAGCACTTCTTGTTGCCTCAGGACGTGGTGCACTGCGCGGCATCGTTATCCGCCACCCACGAGTATTAGAGGCTTCGCAAAATATCGATACCGTCGTTCTCGATAAGACCGGAACGCTTACAGATGGTGCTATGAAGGTGCAGCAGGTCAGCATTCCAGTCTCTGCACAAAAGGTTTTGGGATCATCATTTACTGCCATTCTTACTGAGAGAAATATCCTCTCCTCGGCACTTGGACTAGAGAGCCAGAGCAACCATCCTGTCTCCAATGCCATCTCTTCGTATTGCATTGCTAGAAGTGCAGAACAACTTCCAGTCGCAGAATTCACCGAAACGCCTGGTGTCGGTGTTGCAGGGCGAGTGCAGATTCGAGAGAAATCCCCAGTCGTAATTATTGGATCACCTGATTCAGTTGCGCATAGTTGCATCGCCTTCGATTCAGAAATTTCGGTTGCGATTCACCAGGCTCAAGAGCTCTCATATGCAGTCTCTGTACTGGCTTGGGATGGTGTTGCACTTGCAGTCTTTGCTACGGGAGATGTCATCAAGAATGACGCCGCAGAAACGATTGCAGAATTACATAAACGAAATATGGATGTCTGGTTGCTGACTGGCGATAATTCAGAAGCAGCAATAAAAGTGGGTTCGACTGTTGGAATTTCTCCTGAGCGAATCATCGCATTCGCTAAACCTGAAGATAAGTTGGAAAAAATAGCTTCTTTGCAATCTCAAGGTAGACATGTGCTCATGGTCGGCGATGGCGTCAATGATGCTGCAGCTCTCGCGCAAGCAGATCTCAGTATTGCGATGGGAACTGGCACAGATACTGCAATAGCAACTGCAGATATCACGATTATGCGCCCACAATTGATGAGCATTGTCGACGCACTCAATCTCTCGCGCACAACGCTACGTACAATTAAAGTGAATCTCGGTTGGGCATTTGCTTATAACGTTATTGGGATTCCAATCGCGGTTCTCGGCTTAGCCTCTCCCATGTATGCAGCTATGGCTATGGCGCTCAGCAGCCTCTTCGTAGTCTCTAATTCGCTACGAATCAGGTAATGGGAGAGCAAAAAAGGCGCTGAAATCAGCGCCTTTTTACTTTTACTTCATTGGTAGCGGGGGCAGGATTTGAACCTACGACCTCTGGGTTATGAGCCCAGCGAGCTACCGAGCTGCTCCACCCCGCGTCGGAAGTGCAAGTGTAAGCGGTGCACTGTTGCTTCACCAAATCGATGAAGTACGCGGTGAATTACTTACGTGCTTGAGCAGCAATAGCTGCAGCGATTGCTGATTTAAGTCGATCTTGCGCTCGACCATATGCAGCGAAATCACCTTTTGCAAGTGCTGCCTGTCCATCTGCAATTGCCTGCTTTGCACTTTGCAGCGCACTTGCAAGATCTGCAGAACTATTTGAAGTAGCTGGTGTTCCTGATGATGAAGATGTTCCGGAATTTCCACCAAAGACTTGATCGAGTGCACCCTTTACCGAGCTATCAAATCCGATTACATCACCAAAAGATACGAGCACTTTCTGGAGTAATGGGTATGCCGATGAATTTCCTGTCGCCTTGACGTAGACCGGTTGCACGTAGAGCAATCCATTTCCTACGGGCAGTGTCAAGAGATTTCCGAGTACAACATCAGATCCGCCTTGTCGCAGCAACGAGAGTGCGTTAGCAACCTCAGGTTTTGCTTCAAAGTTAGAGGCAACTTGAGATGGTCCCGCAATATTTGTACTTCTCGGCAATTGCAATACTGTAATTTTTCCGTAATCAGGACCTGCGTTGGAATTAACTGAAGCGAATGCAGATAAGTTTTCACGCCCACCACGAGGTACAAATGGGGTCGTTAGAGAAAATGTAGGAGTAGCAGCTCCTGGCATTTGTAATGTCATGTAGTACGGAGGTTGCGCTCCAGCGTTAGATCCAAAGGTTGAAGGATCGCGAGGTACGCGCCAGAAATCTTGTCCGCCGTAGAAAGCAGCTGCGCTCTTAACGTGATATGAACTCAAGATATCGCGCTGTACGCGGAACATATCTTCGGGATAGCGGATATGTGCAAGTAATCCCTTTGAGATGGCGCTCTTTGGCTTTACGGTATTAGGGAAAGCTTTCATCCATGTTTGGAGTACTGGATCTTTTGCATCCCACTGATACAAAGTTACGGTGCCGTCGTAGGCATCAACTGTAGCTTTTACTGAGTTACGAATGTAATTGACGGTCTGGTTTGACTGTGCCGTTATCGAAGTCGAATTGGCTGTCAGCGCATCTGTTGTTGCAGTCGCTAAGGAGGTAGAACGCGAATATGGATAACCGGCGCTTGTCGTATAGCCATCGATAATCCACGTAATTTTGCCATCTACAACAGCAGGGTATGGATCGCCATCGAGAGTAAGCCATGGTGCAACCTTCGCGACTCTTTCTCGCGGTGAGCGGTTGTAGAGAATCTTGGAATCTGCATTAATCAAATTCGAAAGAAGAATGCGCTGTTCGCCATACTTCAGGGCAAAAATCAACTTGTTTAAAGTGCTGCCAACTGGGACACCACCTGTTCCGGTATAGGTGTAATTCTTCTGACCATTTGCAGATGTGTCATCTGGATAGTCGAATTCGACCGGAGAGTTAGTTTTCTTTCCACCAATAATTGAATAGCTAGGAACATTTTCGCCAAAGTAAACGCGAGGTTCAAATTTTCCTAAACCCTTTGTTGGAGGAAGATCTCCAACGAGGAAGTTTGGTTTTCCATCGGCATCAACAGCGTTGCCATAAGCAGCCACAAAACCAAATCCGTGTGTATACACAAGATGGTCATTGATCCAATTTCGACTTGGGTTTCCTTCAATATTGAGTTCACGGATTGCAACAACTGCATCACGTGAGACTCCATTGACGGTGTAGCGATCAATATCGAGAGACTCTGGGAAGGTGTAATAAGGCTTTATCTGCTGAAGTTGACGAAATGTCGCCGAGAGAACATTGGGATCCATAAGACGAATATTGGAAATTGTTGATGCATCCTTCGCGAGCTGGCCTGCATTGGTAGAAATCGTCGCGTTGTAATCCTGCATAGTGACGTCATCGAGGTCATATGCGCTACGGGTAGCATCAATATTTCGCTGAATAAAAGGCGCTTCCTTCGATGATTCAGAAGGCTTGACCTGGAACTGCTGAATTGCGCCTGGGTAGATACCTGCAATTAAGACAGAGGAAATAACAAGGAGCGCAGTTCCGGCTGCAGGTAATAACCATGAGCGTCGAACAATATTTGCGAAGAATAAAAGAGCGCAAACCACTGCGATTGCAGAGAGGATTGCCTTAGCTGGCAAGACTGCATTGACATCGGTATAGGTCAGTCCGTTAATCAGCTTGCCCTCTTTGAGCGCGAGTGAGTAGCGATCAAACCAATATGCAACAGCTTTGAGTAAAACGATGAAACCAAGCAATATTGAAATCTGCACTCGCGCAGCCACGGTGGTGCGATCTGACTGAACCGCTGTACGGATTCCGCCGTACATATAGTGGATGAAAGCAGATGCAAGGGTTGCAAGTACGAGAGTTGAGATACCCCAGCCAATGACTGCCTGCCACATAGGAAGTTTGAAGGCAAAGAATGAGACATCTAATCCGAATTGTGGATCTTTCACACCAAAGTCTGTGGAGTTCTTAAAGAGCAACCACTCTCGCCAGAAAACCATTCCCGATGTTCCAGCAAAATAGGTAAGGACTAGTATGACTGCAAGAAAAACCCACCGGCGGATCGGCTCTATTTGTGCGCGAAGTCGCTCAAGTCCACTTATTTCAATACTCGATGGGACATAGAGCGGGCGTCGCTTATATGCGATGTAAATGTTGAGTGAGATTACAAAGGAAGTTATCGCCCCGACAAGAATAAAGAGCTCAATTTTAGTTGTGAGGACTGTTGACCAGACGCTTGTGAAATCTACGGAATTAAACCAGAGCCAATCTACGTAATATCCAGAGATATAAGTAAGGAATGCACCGAGTGCAACCAGAATACCTGCGGTAATAAAGAGTGGACTGCGATTTCTATTCATGCTCCTAGATTAGTGCAACCGTAGATTCCTGCAGAATCAATGGCTTGTGCGTCAGGGCTGACCGGTTTCTGAAGGTAGGTCAGCGCCTGTTCGAGGTTGGAAATGGCTATGACTGTAATTCCCGAGACATTCTTAGGAATTTCATCACAATTACTTCGCGAAGCAAAGAGAATTGTTGCGCCAGTCTTCTTTGCAGAAATGAGCTTCTCGGCTATTCCGCCTATTGCTCCCACACTGCCATCGGCTGAAATGGTTCCAGATCCTGCAATCTTTCTTCCTTGAAGTAAATCTTCTGGAGTTAATAGTTCGAGGAGTCCAAGTGAAAATATTAATCCCCCGCTTGGTCCACCAGTGTTAGGAAGATTTACCGTAATAAGAGAATCTCGTACGCCCCTTGTATCAATCGTGGGATAGCGCTTCGACATTAGATTCTTTGTAGCAGTCAAGGCATCGCTCTGAGAATCTTTCATCTCCTTACGGGATTGAGCAGATTCAGAGCTGGATGTTGATGTGCGCTTGTAAATAACTGACCTAGGAAATACGACGCAATCGGCCCGGACCCAACATCCTAAGACTTCTGCACCAAGAACTTTTGTGTCTGGAGTTGAAACCCAGATAGCAAGCAAATACATCTGCCCGTTTGGTTTATAGATCTGAAAATCTGAACTTTTCACGGTAAGTACTTTTGGAAATAGACCGGTTCCATTTCCCGGTTGCAAGATTACAAAGTTCATTGGGGCAAAGATTGGAACGAGTAAGAAAAGCGTGAAGAATAATGTGAACAAGCGCGGAGTGCGGGAAAACCGTAGATTCATTAGTGCACTCAGGCGCTACAGCTGATTCTCATCTTTAGAGTGGTCATCAACCTCGTTCTCACGGAATGAGTTCTGAAAGCGCTGAAACTGACCCATCGAGCGTGTGGTTTCTGTTTCAAATTTACTCTTGAATTTTGCAACCCAGATCACATAACCGATTCCGCCTATGAGGGCTGTGAGTGGCACCACCCACCATATGAGTGCAGCGAATGCGCTTGAGCCGGCAAGTGAGTACATATAAAAATCCTAGTCCTTTCGGGAAGAAAGCGCTCACTCTGGCTGTTATATCTCATAGATAGAATTACAACTGCTCGAGACTATTACTGAAGAGATAAATTGGAGTCACAAATGTCACCTTTTGGCTTTACTCCCGATGATGGGGATGATGCAAATGGTAAACCTGAGGATTTCAACTCTGAAGAATTCCAGGCGATGATGCGCCAGATGCAAGAACAAATTCAAAAGCAACTAGAACAACTAGGAATTAATCCTGCAGGATTTGCCAATCCATTTGCTGCTTTTTCGCAAGGATTACAAGGATCGCAAGAAGTTTTACCTCCAAGTGTGGTTCGTGATACTGCAAAGAAGTTTGTGCAAGCCCAAGGTTCACAGCCCATTGGTACAAAAGATGTAACAGTCGTTGATAACGCTTTTGAGATTGCTGAAATTTGGCTTAACGAAGCCACAGTCTTCCCTGCGACGACAGGAAATACTTCACAGCGAGCTGTGAGTCGACTTGATTGGGTAGATCAAACACTCAATGGTTGGCAAGCAACGATGGAACCTCTTGCCACTGGACTCTCTTCTGCTATCTCCGCACTTCTCGATGAAGCAATGGCGCAACAAGCCCATGATGCCGAGGATCAAAATGTTGATGCAGTTGCCGGACCTATGGGCACAATCGCAGGACTCTTGCGCTCGTTTATCGGTTCACTGATTGCAACTCAACTTGGCCAAGCCATCGGCGGAATTTCATCTACTGCAACAGGTGCACATGATGTTGGGTTGCCACTTCTTGATCCAGCAAGACCAGTATTGATTCCAGAAAATATTGAAAAATGGAGCCAGGATCTCGATATTCCAAAGTCTGAAATCTATCTATTTCACGCTCTTCGCGAAGCAGCTATAGCGCGCCTCTTTGAACATAACCCGTGGCTGGTTTCTTATATTCGTAGTGCAATAGTTGACTACGGACTAGGCATCCATATTGATATGGATGCGATTCAACGTCAGGCCGAAGATGCGATGCAGAACTTTGATCCATCGCAAATGAATCCGGCGTCTATGGAAAACTCTTTTACTCTCGCGCTCAATAACGGGATTTTTACTCCGGAAGAGACACCTGCACAACGCGCAGCGCTATCAAAGTTAGAGACTGCACTTGCACTTGTCGATGGTTGGGCTGATGAAGTCACAGCTCTTGCTGCGGGAGAACGTCTGCCTGCGATTTCACAACTTCGCGAAATGTATCGACGCCAGCGCGCAACGAGTGCTCCATCTCAACAACTTTTTAAGACGCTCTTAGGTTTAGAAGTAACACCAAAACTTTCACGTGAGGCGAGCGCATTTTGGCAGAAGATTCGTGAGACAAAAGATATTGCTGCCAGAGATCAGATCTGGAGTGGAATTTTGCCAAGCGCTGATGAATTAATCGATCCTCAAGGATTCTTAACGTCTACTGAGATTCCCGATGACCTCAGCGGATTGCTCTAACGTGCTCGATGAGTAGCCTGAAGCTAGAAAAGAAAAGCGAAGTCCCCGGGCGCACATTTTGATATCAGCCTTCCCCTTGCTGATATCAAACGGTTATCCGAGGACTTCGTATGAGAAAAGTACGACGAATTTTCATCAGAATCAAATGAAAATGGCGTAGACACACAATTATTTTTCTGTCAAAAACTTTGATTTCGCCACCAATTAATTGAACATCTATTAGATTTCCTCAATGGCTACTGGAGACTTTTCGGGTGACTTTGAAGAAGTCACTCTTCCTGGCGTCGATGAAGGTGAAATCCTTGTAATTCGCTCAACTCGTCGCAAGAAAAGCATCTCCGCCTACCGCCAAGGTGGTCGAATTGTTATCTCGATACCTTCTAGGCTCAGTAAGGCCGATGAACGCGAGATAGTTCCCGAGATGATTGCCAAGATTCGCAATCAAGAAGCATCTCAAACCCCCGGTGAAGCCGATCTCATTGCTCGAATCGACCAATTGCTGAGCGAGTTGGCGCCAGAAATTACCGAAAGACCTCAATCAGTAACATGGCGAGCAATGCGCGAGCGCTGGGGTTCGTGTACAAGTGTGGATCGATCGATAAGAATTTCCGATAGATTGAAGTTGGCTCCTGAATACGCCCTCGACTATGTCCTCTTCCATGAGGCAATCCATCTCCAGTATTTCGATCACGGCCCACAATTCACGGAAGTTTTGGCCAGATTTGAAGATTCTGAGCTTGCCAGCGCCTATCTCGATGGTTTTGAAGCTGCTGAAAGGGCGATGCTCGCCCCCGTTGAGCTGGGAAAGCTCTAGCCCTGCCTTTACTCCCACCCCTGGCGGGCACTTTTAGCTTGTGCCAAATACGTCCACAGATTCCCCGCGTGGAAACGGCGTTTTGAGCGTGCGCGGGAGTATGGTTTCAGCCAGTACGCATGAGCGCCAAGCACATGTGTCGAACGGAGGCAAAAATGACAGAGGTAGAGACATACAAGGGTGACGCTTACTGCGTTAAGTGCAAAGCCAAGCGTGATTTCGAGGGAACTGTAAAGATCTCAGACTCTGGTCGTCGCATGGCACAGGGCATCTGCCCAGTGTGTGGCACCAAGGTAAA
>WLME01000034.1 GCA_009700365.1 Actinomycetota bacterium
TGCAATGTTCTTAAGCGGTGCAGCAAAAATTCCGAGCACAATAAGCGCCAACAGAACGATTGCGACTGGGCGACGCATCACCATACGGGCAGTCTGAGCCCAACGTCCATCTTCTTTCGGAGTAATCGCAGATTTGCGAACAACACCTTTATCTACTTTGCTGCCCACCATTGCCAAGATTGGTGGAAGTCCGAAGAGCGCACCGGCAACTGCAAGTGCAACAACGGAGACACCCGCATATCCAAATGACTTTAGGAATGGAAGTGGGAAGAAGGTTAAGGAAAGTAGCGTGACAAAAACTGTCAGGCCTGAGTAGAAGACTGTTTTGCCAGCAGTTTTTAAGGTAGTAATTATCGAATCTTCCACACCTTTACCGTGATGCAACTCCTCACGGAATCTGTTGACCATCAAGAGCGCATAGTCGATACCAAGTCCAAGGCCCATACCTGTTGTCAGATTAAGCGCATAGATACTGACATCAGTAAAGAGTGTAAAGAGAAATAGAATAAAGAAAGCACCGAGGATTGCTGCGACTCCAACAACAAGTGGCATTGCCGAGGCAACCAAAGCACCAAAGACAAAGACCAATAAGATGAATGTTGCAGGGATTGAGATTGCTTCTGCAAGGGCTAAATCTTTTGAGATCTTCTTATTAATTGCATTACCTACAACGCCAACTCCACCTGAATACAAGGTGAAGCCATCAACTTTTCCGTCGTAATTTTCTTGGAAAAATGCACCAAGCTTTTCGCTCTCGGGAGTAAATGCATCAGCTTGGCTATAGACAAGTATGTAACCAGCTTTGCCATCTTTGGATTTAAAGGCTTGCTCCCCGCCTGCACTCCAAAACGAGAGAGTCTTGCTTACTCCATTTTCTTTCGCCATCTTCGCTTCAAGTGCTAACGCGCGCTGGGTTACGGCAGGGTCAGTGATATCAGAGTCACCGGCATCAACAACGACAACAATTGTTGGGTCTGCAATTTTGAGAGTGTCATGAATGTAGTTATAGACCTTGTATGAGTCGCTCTTTGGATTTGAATACCCACCAGAATCAAGTCGGTTAAAGACTGAGGAACCTATTCCACCTGCAGCGAGGATTCCAATGACAAAGAGGATTACCGCAGCCTTGCGGCGGCGATACATAAGATGGCCCAGTTTCTCGAACATAGGTGCAAGTATGTAGGATGGAAGTATTAAGTTCACATTCAAGAGAAGCGAGGATTACGCATGAGTGATGTGTTTCCTGCAACAACTGATGACGAACGCGATCCGCGCGAAGACCAGAACGAAGATAGAAAGCGCGAAGAAGAAATTAAAGGCGATAAACCGCCCCACCACGGATAATTTTTATTCTGAGGTAGCTGCTGGTTTTGCAACAGAATCGGTCTTGTAGAAACCTGATCCTTTAAATACAACGCCCACAGTCGAATAAACCTTGCGAACCTCGCCCTTACATTGCGGGCACTCGGTCAGAGGGTTTTCAGAGAATGACTGGAAAGCCTCGAAGGCATGGTCACACGCGATACATGCATATTGGTATGTAGGCACAGTGTGACCTTTCTCTTGAAGTATCTTGAATTCTCTCTTTGCCTAAGTCTAAAGAAGTGAGACGATAGGCGCGAATCGGTAGCTATATGAGCACGGGGGAATGATGAGAATCAAGCAGATTGTCGTCGCAATTTTGGGACTTCTAGTTTTCGGGGTGACTCCGGCTATGGCCAATTCTCTTGTAGCCACAACTCCAATGGCGGGCAGAACGATTCAGAGCGCACCAAGTGCAATCACGATCACCACCGAACTACCTCTTCTTGATTTAGGTAATGATGTAACCGTTACAGATCCAACTGGTGTTCGAGTTGATGATGGAGCTCTGACAATCGATGGCACAAATGCTGTTATTGGCTTGAAACAACTTGTGAAGACCGGTGTGTACACAGTCAATTACTCCTTGCTCGCAGAAAATGATGCACCTTTTATCGGATCCTTCACATTTATCTTTGCCGAACCAACAGTAATTGCGACGGTAGCCCCTCAACCCAGCGCTGTCGCAACTCCCTCTGGCAATAATCTTGGAACAACAATCTTTGTACTTGGTTTACTCGCAGCAGCAATCGTTGTCACAATTGCACTTTCGCTATATGCAAGAAAGTTATTCCGCGACCGATGAATTTTCTGTCAGGAAATCTGACTGTAGACCCTTTAGTTGGTGCACTTGGCACACTCAATAAATCTATTCTCTTCTTCTCTGCGTTGTCTCTCATCGGCATTCTCTTGGCAATATCTTTCCTCCTGATTGAAAAAAATGGAGCCCTCCAGGAGAGCGCGATCAAACTTAAAGGATTTGCAAGAGCCTTGGCTTGTATATGGCTTGTAACAAGTGCATTTCAGATTGTTCTTACCCTTGCAAATATTCTTGGCACTTCGCTGGGGCAAGCCTTTGATTCAACTTCATTCTGGTCTTTTATTTCTCAAGTAGACCTTGGAAAATTCCTTGCAGCTCAAACAATTCTTGTCGCAATTGTTCTTGCGGGTCTTAATTACATTCGAACCGTACTTTCTAGTGCAGTCTTTCTAATAATTTCCCTTCTTGCGCTGATTGCACCTGTATTTCAAAGCCATAGCCCATCGGGCGGTTCGCATTCACTTGCCATTGGCTCACTCGTAATTCACGTGGTCGCACTTGCTCTTTGGGTGGGTGGCATCTTGGCAATTTGCCTTCTCAGTAATCAGGATCGTAAAACAGCGCTACCGCGCTTTAGCGTCCTAGCGTTATGGGCAGCGATTGCTGTCTTATTAAGTGGAGTCGCAAATGCCTGGGCACGGCTGGATTTCAGCGCAGCCTGGTCTTCGCGTTACGCCCAGATTGTTATTGCAAAAGCTATCTTGACGATACTTCTCATCTTTTTGGGTTACAGAAATCGAAGCGCCTTGAAGACGAGAAACGATGAAGGATGGAAGTTGTTATTTCGTCTTATCTTTATAGAGGCAACGTTAATGTGTGTTGTTGTTGTGCTTGGTAGCTGGCTTTCGAATTCAACTCCACCGGCAGGTAAAGAGATTGCATTTAGCCCAGCACTCTCAATTGTTGGATATGCAACCCCTGGTGCACCGAATCTCGCTCGCATGTTTACTCTGTATAACGCGGATGCGCTGATTATCGGAATATTGGTTGTACTGGTTGCGCTTTATATCAAGGGTGTTTCGATATTAAAAAAGCGTGGAGATGCATGGCCAGTCGGACGCACGATTGCATTTGCCTGTGGAGTGGCGTTGATTGATTTTGCAACGAGTGGTGGCCTCGGTGTTTATGCACTTTTCTCATTTGAATATCACATGCTTGCGCACATGGTTTTAGGAATGTTGGCGCCCATCGGACTTGTGCTCGGAGCTCCTATTACTTTGGCTCTTCGCACCTTGCCGCAAGGAAGAACACCTGAAGAACGCGGAGTTCGCGGGACTCTGATCGCGTTCCTACATTCGCGATATTCAATAATTCTCACAAATCCACTTACTGCCTTGGCACTCTTTGATGGGTCTCTCTTTGTTCTCTATTTCACCAATCTATTTGGCAACTTGATGCAATCTCACGCAGGCCATTTATTTATGACTATCCACTTCTTGCTCGCAGGTTTTCTCTTCTTCCATGTAATTATTGGAATTGATCCGAATCCACGAAAAATCCCTCATCTCGTGAGAATTGTGATTCTCTTTGGAGCAATGAGTATTCATGCATTCTTTGCCATCGCACTTCTCGCTACTACTTCATTAATTGACGGCGGCTATTACGGTTCTCTCAGAACACCTTGGCTTGGAGATTTGTTAGCAGACCAGCATGCAGCTGGCTCAATCGCATGGGCGATGGGTGAAGTCCCCATAATTTTCGCTTTGATTGCAACATTTATTCAATGGATGAGAGATGACACTCGCGAGGCGAAGCGCATCGACCGCAATGAGGCTCGCATGGCAGCCATGGGAGAACCCGATGATCTGGCGCAATACAATAATTATCTCAGCCAATTGCAACGTCGCGATCAAAGAGAAGGTAATCAATGAGCCTCGAAGATATTTATACGCTTCCATCCGAGTATCTCGAGCTTCGCAAGAGTATTCGCTCTCTGTCGGAAAAAGAGATTGGCCCACACGCATCAGCAGTCGATGAAGAACATCGCTACCCGCAAGAAGCGCATAATGCGCTCGTTAAATCCGGGCTTTACGCAGCTCATGTCCCAACAGAATTTGGTGGCGATGGTGCAGATGCACTGGCGACATGCATCGTCATAGAAGAAGTTGCGCGAGTATGTGCTTCTTCCTCGTTAATCCCTGCAGTCAACAAACTTGGATCACTCCCATTGATTTTAAGCGGTAGTAAAGAACAGAAAGAGCGCTGGCTCCGACCACTTGCGAAAGGAAAAGGTTTCTCGTATTGCTTATCTGAATCTGATGCCGGATCGGATGCATCAGCGCTCACGACTAAGGCTGAACGCAAAAGTGATGGCTGGGTAATAAACGGAAGCAAGAAATGGATTTCAAATGCAGGCGTATCTGAGTTCTATACAGTAATTGCCCAAACAGATTCATCTCTTGGTTCAAAAGGAATTACCGCTTTTATTGTCGAAAAGACTGATCCAGGTATTTCATTTGGCGCACCAGAAAAGAAGATGGGTTTTCGAGGATCGCCAACACGAGAAGTCTATTTCGATAATGTAAATATTGGAGAAGACCGCAGAATAAGTGAAATAGGTAAGGGATTTGCTCTAGCTATGGACACTCTCGACCACACACGAATCACAATTGCGGCTCAAGCTCTTGGAATTGCTCAAGGAGCGCTAGATGTCGCAAAGAAGTATTCACATGAACGCAAACAATTTGGCAAAGAGATTTTTGATTTCCAAGGTGTCCAATTTATGTTGGCGGATATGGCTATTGGAGTCGAAACCGCTCGCCAAATCACCTATGCGGCTGCCGCAAAGAGTGAACGCGGTGATAAGGATTTAAAGTTTTTCTCGGCTGCAAGTAAGACCTATGCAACTGATACTGCGATGAAAGTAACCACCGATGCCGTACAAATCCTTGGGGGATATGGATATGTTTCGGATTACCCAGTCGAGCGAATGATGCGTGATGCAAAACTCACACAGATTTATGAAGGAACAAATCAGATTCAAAGAATAGTTATTGCGCGCAATCTGCCTTAAGTTATGAAGTAAAGCGCAAAACTAAATCAGTAGTTGCTGCAGCTTTAAGCGGAATATCCCATTCTTCGATAGGTAAATCAGCACTTGATATTTCGTCGGGATGAATCAAACCGATAGACCATGCGCTTAGCCCTTTAAGTGCGCGATCGTAATATCCGCCGCCTTGTCCGAGCCGATACCCACGACGATCAATTCGAAGGGCTGGAACAATAATCACTTCTATCTGAGAAGAATTAGTGATTGCCTGACCAAGTGGTTCATAAATCTTCTTCTTGGCTTGCAGAGTTTCCTGAGATCCATTCCAGTTAACCCACTCAAGTTCTTGTCCAGCAATTCTTGGAAGAAGTAGTGATTTACCCATTGAAATTAAAAGCGCATTGAGCTCTGTGGTATCTGGTTCATCGCCGTAAGAGACATAACTTGCGATAGTCGCGGCGTCGGAAATTTCAGGAAGCGTCGCAAGGTGAGCAAAAGAATGTTCGATGTAACGTTCATTACGTTCGCGGCGATAGCGAGTGCGAAGTGATGCCTTTTCCTCGCTGATGCCCATGTAAATCCCCTAGAAGTAAGTCGTATACAAGTAAGATTAGTGATTATGTCAGAACGAATGCGGGTAGATGAAGTACTGGGCTCACTCTTAGAGCTCTGTCGCCCTCTTGAGCCATTTGATATGCCATTGCTCGATGCACACGATGCAACACTTGCCGAAGATATTTATGCTGGCGAACGACTTGTCATGAAAGCTGGAAGTCGCATTCGTTCCACCCAAATTGGACTTGCTGCATCGATCGGCTTAGACCATCTTCCAACGCGCCCACATCCGCGCGTTGTTGTTATCTCTGCAGGTCCTGACTTAGTTGAACCGGGCATTCCTCTCAAGGCCGATGAAGAGTACGAGACAAATTCATGGCTGCTCACAACTGCTGTTCGCGAAGTTGGGGCTGTTGCCTATCGAGTGCACTCAATTCCTGACGACGAGTCACAACTTCAAAGCGTGATAGAAGATCAACTTGTTCGCGCAGATTTAATAATTATTAGCGGAGAACGTCACGATGATTCATTTGACCTCATTACCCGTACTCTCGAAAAAATGGGCGAAATCCAAACAGTAAATATTGCAATCGAATCAAGTGGTCGCCATAATTTCGGAACAATTGGCCCAGATAAAACACCAGTCGTCACCTTACCTGGGGACCCAATCGCTGCATATATTTCTTTTGAACTTCTTATTCGCCCGATGATTCGCACAATGTTAGGTACGGCGACCATTCATAGGCCGTCGGTGAAAGCAAAACTTGAAAAAGCGCTGAAATCTTCTGGTGGATATCGTTCCTATGTCCGTGCAATCTTGAGCGAAGATGGAAAGTCAGTTCTGCCTCTTGCATCCCAGGATGAACAAGCCACCCTCTCTGATGCCAACTCTTTTATCGCTGTACCCGAGGGAGAAACTTCCCTTGCTGCAGGAGCGCAAGTCACAGTCGTTGTTCTTGAGCGACGTTATCTCTAACCCAGAATCATGAAGATGTGGCCAATAGTTTTACTCGGCGAGGACATCACATTGCGCCCGGCCAGATTGAGAGATCGCGCGAAATGGAATCACGTAAGGGCAGAAAATAAGGATTGGCTCGCCCCCTGGGAGGCAACCTTGCCTCAACTTCCGCACGATTCTCCCGCCTATCGAGATCACACCGCGCGCCCCAGTTATTACGAGATGGTCCGTATGCTCAATCGGGAAGCCCGAGCTGACCGCTCTTACTCCTTTCTTATCTGGCATGGTGCAAACCTTGTAGGTCAGGTCACGATGGGCGGTGTTATGTATGGCGCACTTCGAGGGGCGCATATTGGGTACTGGATTGATAAGAACTTCGCCAACCGGGGGTTTACTACTCAGGCAGTGAAGCTGGTATCTGGCTTTGGTTTTTCTGCGTTGGCTCTCCATCGCATCGAAATTAATGTCCGTCCCGAAAATGGTGCATCCTGTCGAGTGGCTGAAAAAGCTGGCTTTATTTCGGAAGGGCAGAGAAAAGCTTTTTTACATATTGATGGAGCATGGCGCGATCACATTTGCTTCGTCAAGAACAATGAATTAATCCAATAAATCCCCCTCTAAATCCACAGAGAGATGGGGGCACCCCTCTAACCTTTACCCACCATGGCTTCAGGAATTATCTATCTAGCGATTATCGGCATGTGGGTTGCCTATTTTCTGCCGCGCTGGGTGCATAACAAGAACGAATTCTCGGGTAAGAGCGTGGAAAGATATAAAAGTGCACTTCGAGTTGTAGCAAGTTCAACTCCCGGAGCAAATATTGGAACTGGTGTGATTTACACCGATGTCGATCGAGCCGGCAGAGTTGCACAACAACTCATGCGCCGAAGAATTATTGTCACAATTATTTTTACCTCTCTCATTCTCACAATGGTAGGTGCGGCTATGCAAACGTTCTCCTTTATTGTTATCGCAATTCCGGTTACAGCTGGATTAATTTATGTTGCAAATGTTCGTAGACAATTAAATGGCGAACGCATTCAACGCCGACGTGTTGATCAACTCCACCGAGTAACTGAAGGCGTGTCACATACAAATTTGGCAGATGTTGTTACGCCTAAGTCACATTCGGAAATTGTGTTTAACCAAGATCATTGGATTCCACTTTCCGAACGCGAACTCACTGGCGTTACTTTGCTTCCAAAAGGAACAGCACAATCTCGAGCTGAGTGGCAGCCAAATGAGATTCCGCTGCCAACATATGTCAACGCGCCAAAGGCAGTTACGCCAAAGCGCATTATTGATTTAACTGAACCAGGTAAATGGACTGAAGAACAACAACGCCTAGAGCGCGAAGCGCTGGCTGCAGCGGCACCATCACGCGATGAAATTTTTGATCAGCAGCTTGCGGATGAAGCAGTCGAGAGACTTCGCGAAATTCGCGCCGCTAACGAATAATCTAAATCCAGCTTGTAAACCACATGCGTGCATGCCACGCGTCATACGTGAGAATCTCGCCCATATATAGCGGCAAGAAGTAGATAAAGTTGAGAAAAATCAGGGTTATCAAAGACGCCAGCAGAAATTCACCTGTTCTGCCGTAATTACTCTTTAGGGCTCGTGCGCAATATACGAGCGCGAGAATCACAAAAGGCTCGAATGCGATTGCGTAAAAAGAAAATACGGTGCGCTTTTGGAAGAAGAACCACGGTAGATATCCAGCCGCCATTCCAGTGACAATTATTGTGAGAGCGGGATCAACTCTTCGCGTGATTGCACTTCGTATCCATAAACCAAAGACAACAATCACTGCAACGGTTCCAAGCCACCACAAGAATGGAGTGCCAAGAGCTAAGACTTCTTGTGAACAACTATTTGCGCCGCAGCCCTTGGGGGAACCATAAAAGAATGAAGTGGGTCGAGCAAGAATCATCCAACCCCATGGATTTGAATCGTATGAGTGTTTCTCAACTAACCCGGTGTGGAATCCGAGCATTTCGCGATGGTAATAAATGAATGATAAAAATACATTGGATGAATGATTTCTATCCCAGCCTCGATTACTTGCAATCCATCCAATCCACGAGCTGATGTAGACAGCAATTGGAATTAGACCAAATTGCATTACTCGTTGAGCAGTTGGCTTAATAAGTGCACGCCCACTGTGATGAGTGAATGCCCTATATAAACCAATCGCACCGAATGCAATCACGAAGTAGAGAGCGCTCCATTTAGTGGCCATCGCGCAACCCAATACGACACCGGTCCACCAATATTGCTTTGAAATGAAGAGAAGAGTCGCAAGAAGAATGAAAAGGGCAAGAAAATTATCTAGCAATGCGGTTCGCGAATGTACAAGGGCTAAACCATCGAGTGCCATAAGGCCGCTTGCGAGGCCAGTAAGAAATGTATCTCTAAAGAGTTTGTGTGCAATTCGAGCAATTAA
>WLME01000035.1 GCA_009700365.1 Actinomycetota bacterium
AAGGCGGCGCACATCGCTGCGTAGCGTTGCATCATCGGATGCGATTATCTGCTTCGTCTTGGAGGTCTGGGTCACTGGAGAATTATCACAGATGGAGCAGGCCCGATAGACTGTAATTGTTCGCCCCCCTTCTTTTTGAAGTGGGGCTTTGAGTCGTTTAAAGGAGCGGGCAATGAGAGGAATTCTCTCGGTATTACATAGTGATACCGAAGTCGCTTCTGCGCTCAGTGATTCCTCTAAAATCATTGCACCCACATCAAGCTATCCATTTCTGCTTGCGTTGATTGCGCAAGAGAAGCCACTGCTGATCGTCACAAGTTCTAGCCGCGGGGCCGAAGATTTAAGTGAATATCTCGGAAGCTTGCACCCTCTTGTCTATGAATTCCCCGCATGGGAAACGCTTCCCCACGAGAGATTGAGTCCACGTAGCGACACTGTGGCGCGAAGACTTTCGACTCTGTATTCACTTACAGAAAAGACCATCAATCCAATTGTTGTTGCACCTGTACGCGCAGTTATTCATCGCTTTATTGCCTCCCTTGCAAAGAGCCCCTTGTGGACTCTAGAGATTGGTCAAGAAATTGGCTTAACCGATCTCATTACACATCTCTCCGAACTCGCATTTACACGAACAGATCTCGTTGAAAAACGCGGAGAGTTCGCGGTGCGCGGTGGCATTGTTGATGTCTTCTTGCCCTTAGCCATGCATCCGATAAGAATCGATTTCTTCGGCGATGAGATTGAAGAGATGCGCTACTTTGAAGTTGCCGATCAACGCACAATGGAGGCCGTGGTTGGGAAAGTCTCAATTCTTCCTTGTCGTGAACTATTACTTACTGAAGAGATTCGCACTCGCGCCGAATCATTGAAAACTCAATATCCAAGCGCCCTAGAGATTCTCGACAAAATTGCCCAAGGAACGATTGTTGACGGTATGGAATCGCTCATACCTTTGCTCACAGATAACTTTGAAACTATTGCAGAGCGCATGCCCCCTGGAACTGAAGTTATCTTTATCGACGACGAGCGAATTCGCTCGCGCACAGCAGATCTGATTGAAACCAATCAAGAATTTCTTGAAGCATCTTGGTCTCATGCCGCCATTGGTGGGGTTGCTCCGCTCCCTGTCGAAAAAGTTACCTATCTTGATTGGAAGGCTCTTCAAGATGAAATATCACGACTTTCCTTACAAGTTCGGGCGCTGAATACATTTGGAAGCGATCTTGATCAGGACGCTCAATTCTTGGATATTTCTGCCATAGATCCCATGCGTGGAAATGTTGAGTCGCTCTGCGAACTCTTACGCACTGGCCTAGAAGCTCATCACAGCGTTGTTTTCTCCACATCAGGACATGGAATGGCTGAGCGATATGCCGGAATCTTCCGCGATGCTGATTTACCTGTGCAGCTTGTTCCATCACTAAATGCTCAACCTACAAAAGGCTCAATCCATGTGACGCAATCTTCGCTCGGATATGGATTCAAGAGCGATCATGCAGAAATTCTCTTTGTTACAGAGCGAGATTTATCTGGAAGTAAAACGAGCACTAAAGATGGCGTGCGCATGCCTTCAAAGCGCAAACAAGCGATTGACCCACTAGAGCTACGCGCCGGTGACTTTGTTGTACATGAACAACATGGCATTGGTCGTTATGTTGAATTAATTCAGCGCACCGTTGGGGGAGTCACGCGCGAATATTTGGTAATTGAATATGCGCCGGCAAAGAGAGGCCAACCAAGTGACCGCATCTTTGTTCCGACAGATACTCTCGAGCAGGTAAGTAAATATGTAGGTGGCGAAACTCCAACTGTTCACCGTATAGGAAGTGGTGAATGGCAAAAAGCGAAAGGCCGTGCGCGAAAGGCCGTGCGCCAAATTGCTGGCGAATTAATTCGCCTGTATGCAGCCCGTACGAGTGCACCTGGTTTTGCTTTTTCTCCTGATACACCATGGCAACGCGAATTAGAAGATGCTTTTTCTTATATTGAAACGCCTGACCAACTCTCCACTATCGATGATGTAAAGCGCGATATGGAGCGTCCTTATCCGATGGACCGGATCATCTGTGGTGATGTTGGATATGGAAAGACTGAAATTGCGATCCGGGCTGCATTTAAAGCAGTGCAAGACGGCAAGCAAGTTGCAGTGCTTGTTCCAACCACTTTATTGGTACAGCAACATTCCAAGACTTTTACAGAACGATATGCAGGATTTCCCATCAAGGTTGCAGGTCTTTCACGATTTAATACTGCAAAAGAGAGTAAAGAAATTCTTGCTCAATTGGCATCTGGTGCTGTCGATGTCGTCGTTGGCACCCACCGCCTTTTATCAAGCGATGTGCAGTTTAAAGACCTTGGGCTTGTGATTGTTGATGAAGAACAACGCTTTGGAGTAGAACAGAAAGAATCCCTCAAGAAGATGCGAACAACAGTGGATGTACTAGCGATGTCTGCAACGCCTATTCCACGCACACTTGAGATGGCAGTTACTGGTATCCGAGAAATGTCGACGATTACGACTCCGCCTGAAGAGCGCCACCCCATCTTGACCTACGTTGGGCCTGCCGAGGATGCACAAATTAAGGCTGCTATTCACCGCGAACTTTTGCGCGATGGACAAATTTTCTATATTCATAATCGCGTTGAATCAATCGATCGCGCCGCTTCGAAACTACAAGAGCTGGTTCCAGAGGCGAGAATTCGAATCGCACATGGTCAGATGTCCGAAGGACAACTGGAGGATGTGATTTTGGCTTTCTGGAATCGTGATTTTGATGTTTTAGTCTGTACAACGATTGTTGAAAGTGGCCTCGACATTGCTAATGCAAATACTCTCATTGTCGAACGTGCAGATAACTTTGGACTATCGCAACTTCACCAATTGCGCGGACGTGTGGGTCGCGGACGTGAGCGCGCCTATGCGTATTTCCTCTATCCACCAGATCAGCCATTGACTGAAGTGGCTCTTGATCGTTTAAAGACAATTGCCACTAATACTGATTTAGGTTCTGGAATGCGCGTTGCTCTGAAAGATCTTGAAATTCGTGGAGCAGGGAATTTACTCGGCGGCGAACAATCTGGACATATTGCTGATGTTGGTTTTGATTTGTATATGCGCATGGTGGGCGAAGCTGTCAATGATTACAAGACCGGAATCATTGAAACAGAAGAGAAGAACCATGAATGCAAAATAGAGTTACCAGTCAATGCTCACCTTTCTGAAACTTATGTTCCTGGCGAACGTTTACGCCTTGATCTCTATCGTCGCCTTGCAGATGTTCGCAATAACGAGGATGTTGAATCGATTCGCGAAGAATTACGTGATCGATTCGGTGAACTTCCTGATGAAGCAATCTCATTGCTGAAAGTGGCGCAATTGCGAGCATTTGCAAAATCTCTAGGAGTTACAGAGGTTGTGGCTGCAGGTAAATACTTGAGAATCTCGCCATTGGCGCTTGCTGAATCGAAGCAGCTCCGCCTCAATAGGCTCTTTGCGGGTTCGCTCTATAAGAGTGCGACAAATACTGTGATGATTGCAATTCCCCGAGCGGCGGCCTGGACCCCGACGGCACAAGGTTCGGCGGTAATAGGGGATACTTCTCTTCTGGAATGGGCGGCGAAGTCCCTTGATGAATTAACGAAAGCGAGCACTACGTGAAGAAGATTGTTGCACTCTTGGGAGCCCTATCACTCATAGTTCTAACCGGGTGCGGACAAATTGACAGTGCAGCCACAATTGGGAAGATAACCATTTCTCAGGCTTCAGCTCAAGCGACAGTCGATGAAGTTCTTGCTGATCGCGCAAAAGTTGATACAACAGGGATGCAGATTCAGACTGGTGCTGCGCTCAATCGCAGCCAACTTCGCTTCACAATCATCACAACTATTTTTGATGAGATTGCAAAGGAACTTAAAATTACGATTTCATCTACTGAAATCGCAAAGGCAAAATCGGACTTAATCACCCAGAGCGGTGGAGAAGCAGCACTTGCCAAGAATCTTGTTTCAGCAGAGATTGCTACCTCAAGCTTTGATCGTTACATACGCGCAATCGTGATTTCTAATAAGTTGCAAGCTGCACTATCCGCATCCGGAGTTGCTGATACAGATATTTCTGCACGCATTACACAATTGATTTCAGCAAAAGCTGCGCAGCTTAAAGTCACTGTAAACCCACGTTACGGAACCTGGGATCAAGCAAACGGTGAAATCGTTGCAACAGACTCTGCAGGATCTGCAGTCGTTCCTTCTAACAAGTAGAGATATTCGATATGGTGCAATCAGAACTTCAACGACTTGTTGAGGTTATGGACCGACTCCGTTCGCCGGGTGGATGTCCATGGGATGCAGAGCAGACGCATCAATCGTTGATTAAATATCTCCTCGAAGAGTCATACGAATTTATCGATGCAATAGAGACCGATGATCGTGCGGGAATGCGCGAAGAACTTGGTGATGTCTTACTCCAAGTCTATTTTCACTCGCGTATTGCTCAAGATCATCCGACTGATCCATTCTCTATCGAAGATGTGGCCCGCGCGATTGCAGATAAATTAATCAGTCGCCACCCACATGTTTTTGAAAATCTTGAAGTCAGTGGAACCGATGAAATCATTGAAAATTGGGAAGCCATCAAAGCCCGCGAAAAGGGGCGCACATCCGCCATTGATGGGATCGCGATGTCACAACCAGCACTTCCACTTGTGGCGAAGATTCTTTACCGCGCAGAAAAATACGGCGTGGATCTTCATGTAGATGAATATTCCTCCGAGAAAGCGACAGAGAAGCGCGTTGGAGAAGCACTGGCATCTGTTATCGCCTGGGCACATGAAAATGGAATTGACCCCGAGAACGCCTTGCGCGCACAGGCTCGCGAGATGATTCGCCAGATTCAGGCGGCAGAACAGCAGGGTTAGTACTCGCGGTAGGATTGACTCCTGTCGTTCAGAGCTGAGCGCTGATAAATAATTCTCAGATTTTTAGGAGTCACCTCATGGCAATTATCGACGCAATCTACGCTCGTGAAATTCTTGATTCGCGCGGAAACCCAACTGTAGAAGTTGAGGTCCAGCTCGAAGATGGAACACAGGCACGCGCTGCAGTTCCAAGTGGTGCCTCAACAGGCGCATTCGAAGCTTCCGAACTCCGCGACGGCGACAAGAGCCGCTACCTTGGCAAAGGCGTACAGAAGGCAATTGCTTTCGTTAATGACGAGATTGCTCCAGCAATTGAAGGGTATGACTCACAAGATCAACGCCTGATTGATTCAGAGATGATCGCTCTCGATGGCACACCTAATAAGTCACGTCTAGGTGCAAATGCAATTCTTGGTGTTTCACTTGCAGTCGCTAAAGCATCTGCAGATTCATCTGACCTCTCATTGTTCCGATATGTCGGTGGTCCAAATGCACACGTGCTTCCGGTTCCGATGATGAACATTCTCAACGGTGGAGCACATGCAGATACCAATGTTGATATTCAAGAATTTATGATTGCTCCAATTGGCGCAGAAACTTTCCGCGAATCACTCCGCTGGGGTGCTGAGATTTATCACGCTCTCAAGGCAGTTCTCAAGAAGCGCGGACTTGCAACATCTGTTGGCGACGAAGGCGGCTTTGCACCTAACCTCGACAGCAACCGTGCAGCACTCGATTTAATTATCGAGGCAATTACTGCAGCTGGATTTAAGCCAGGCTCTGAAATCGCACTCGCGATGGACGTTGCTGCAACCGAATTTCACGACAACGGAAAGTACAAGTTCGAGGGCTCACTTCGCTCCTCTGATGAAATGATTGCTTACTATGCAGAGCTCGTAAGCGCTTATCCAATCGTCTCTATTGAAGACCCACTGAATGAAGAAGATTGGGCTGGATGGAAGTCGATGACTTCATCCCTAGGATCAAAGATTCAGATCGTTGGCGATGACCTATTTGTCACCAACCCGGTTCGTCTTGCAAAGGGAATCGAGACAGATACAGCTAACGCACTTCTTGTTAAGGTAAATCAGATTGGTACTTTGACTGAGACTCTGGATGCAGTCGATTTGGCACACCGCGCGAACTACCGCAGCATGATGTCTCACCGTTCTGGTGAAACAGAAGATGTCACCATTGCAGATTTAGCTGTTGCAACAAATTGCGGACAGATCAAAACTGGCGCACCTTCACGTACGGAGCGTGTTGCTAAGTACAACCAACTTCTTCGCATCGAAGAAGAACTCTCTGATGGCGCCGTTTACGCTGGCCGTCAGGCATTCCCACGTTTCAAAGGGTAAATAGGAAAAATTGAATGGCACGCAGATCCTCTGGTGGAAAGCGAAAGAAGAGTTACCGCTCGCGTAATCTCAATTTCAACCAAAACCAAGGATCGGGACGTACATTTGCTCTTGCCACAATATTCTTTGTTTTAGCTCTCTTCTTGGCACCGCCCATTAAGAATTACTTTGTCCAACGTGCACAGATAAGTGCGCTGCAATCTCAACTCAAGGTCGATCACGCAACTCTTGACGCCGCTCGCAAAGAGCTAACGCTTTGGCAAGATCCTAATTACATAAAATCGCAGGCGCGCGAACGTCTGCACTTTGTTATGCCAGGCGAACGTCAATACATTGTCACAGGCACCGACTCAACTAATTCAGATGAAATTGCACAAAACGATGTCGTGACCAACCTGCCCGCAGGCCAACCTTGGTACACGCGCATGATTGCATCAATTACCGAGGCGGGCAGGGCATGAGCGTTGAAAAATTCTTCACATCTGAGAAGCCGGATGCTTTGGATTCGCGAAAGGCTACAGAAGAAGATCTCAAAACTATTGAAAACCAGCTAGGCCGCACTCCGCGCGATGTTCATGCCATTTCATATCGCTGCCCATGTGGCAAGGCTGCGGTCGTTGAGACTCCACCGCGTTTATCTAACGGTGAACCTTTCCCAACCTTTTATTACGCAACTTGCCCTCGCTTAACGGCTGCGATTTCTACTTTAGAAACAACGGGCATGATGGAAGAGATGACTCAGCGCTTAGAAACAGATGCAGAGTTAGCCGGAGCATATGCAGCCGCTCACGATGATTACATCGCAGCGCGGTCAGCACTGAAAATTGTTGTCCCTGAAGTTGAGAATATCTCTGCAGGTGGAATGCCTAACCGTGTGAAGTGTTTGCACTCACTTATTGCTCACTCTCTTTCTGCCGGACTTGGAGTTAATCCACTTGGAGATGAAGCACTCGCACAACTTCCTGAATGGTGGAAGCACCTTTCATGCGAGTAGCAGCTATTGATTGCGGTACTAACTCCATCCGCTTACTCATTGCAGATATTGAAGGCAGTAATTTCCGCGAAGTATTTCGCGACATGGAAATTGTTCGCTTAGGACAAGGTGTTGATAAGACAGGCCAATTCCATCCTGATGCAATCGTTCGCACTCTTGCAGCCGTAGATAAATACGCTCGTGAGATAGCAAAGCGTGGAGTGGAAAAGATTCGCTTCTGCGCCACCAGCGCTACACGCGATGCAACCAACCGAGATCTCTTCATCGATGGCGTCAAAGAGCGCTTAGGAATTGCACCTGAAGTAATTCCAGGTGAAGTTGAAGCGGCGCTCTCTTTCCAAGGTGCTACGAAAGATTTCAACAAGATAGAAGCTCCTTTTCTCGTTATCGATATTGGTGGGGGATCAACCGAATTTGTCTTTGGCACAGATAAAGTCGAATTCGCAAAGAGTATGAACATTGGATGTGTTCGCATGTCTGAGCGCCACTTCACTAATGGCGATCCAGATCCCGGTCAGATCGCTGCAGCGATTGAAGATATCGATGAGGCAATTAAGCAGGCAGGCAAAGTAGTTCCTATTACTCAAGCAAAGACTCTCATTGCAGTAGCAGGCACAGCCACCACAGTTGCAGCAGCTGCTCTAGATTTACCGGCTTACGACCGATATGCGATACATCTTTCTCGTATTTCGGCTGAGAAGACCCATGCAATATCAAAGATGTTCTTAAGCGCGAAGCGAGAAGATCGCGAAGCGCTTGGATATATGCACCCAGGACGTGTCGATGTTATTGGCGCAGGTTCACTAGTGCTTTCAAGAATCATGCTTGCAACTGGCGCATCTGAATTTGTTGCATCCGAATCCGACATTCTCGATGGAATGGCTTGGTCGCTTGTATAAGTCAATTGAACTTCTCGACAAGGCCATCATCAAGTGCCACAAATGTCCGCGCCTTGTCGAATGGCGAGAAGAAGTTGCAACTGTAAAACGTAAGGCATATGAAAATGAAAAGTACTGGGGTAAACCAGTACCTGGATTTGGATCTTCTCAACCTAAGATGCTTATTGTTGGTCTGGCGCCTGGTGCTCATGGTGCCAACCGGACAGGAAGAATATTTACGGGAGACTCGTCAGGCGATTGGCTCTATGGATCCCTTCACCGCATCGGAATCGCAAAGATTCCTACTTCAACTTCTCGTGACGATGGACAAGAACTGCGCGAAACGCGTATCTCGATGGCTGTTCGTTGCGCTCCGCCTCAGAATAAACCGACAACGGAAGAACGCGATGCATGCGCTCCATTCTTTGAAAACGAGCTAGAACTTATTGCCCCTACAGTCCGATCTTTTGTAGCTCTTGGAAATTTCGGATGGCAGGTCTTAATCAAATCCTTAAAAGCACATGGCCATAAAATTCCTGCTGGAAAGTTTGGTCATGGCGCAGCAATTAAGTATTCACATAACGGCGATAACTTTTTGATAGTAGGTAGTTATCACCCAAGCCAACAGAACACCTTTACCGGAAAGCTCACCAAACCCATGTTGGATTCTGTTCTGAGAAAAGCGGCTAAATTCGCGAAAATTCTCTAACTTTTCACCTAGTACACTTCCATCTCTATTGGCCCCCGTAGTCCAATGGCAGAGACAGAGGACTTAAAATCCTTCCAGTATCGGTTCGAGTCCGATCGGGGGCAC
>WLME01000036.1 GCA_009700365.1 Actinomycetota bacterium
ATCGCCCCATCAGCTGAGGCAAGAGAAATGCCAGAAAGTGATAGTGCTAACCCCACTGACGCAAGTGTCGCCGTAGCAACGGCAAGCGTCTTATTTAAAACTTTTACTGACATATCTCTCTCCTAAAAATAGGTGGTTCAACTTCGGAGAAGTGTTCCATAAACCCAAGGCAATACCAAGGAAAAATGAGTTACCAATTGGTTAAATTTTGTCCCAATCGCGGTGTTTCCGCTAAGTGAACGGGCTGTATTGCTGGTGGCGGGTGAAGGATTTGAACCTTCGAAGGCAGAGCCGGGGGATTTACAGTCCCCTCCCATTGGCCGCTCGGGCAACCCGCCAGGGTCGAACAAGTGTTGCGGCACTTTGGTGGTGCGAGGGGCAAACGATACCTTAGGCACTTGAGTATGAAAAATCAGGAAGGTGAACCAGATAATGGCTGACAGTAGTTTCGACGTGGTCTCCAAGATCGACCGAATGGAGCTCGATAACGCTTTAAACCAGGCTATCCGCGAGATTGATACTCGCTTTGACTTTAAGAATACCGGAGCAAAGATTGAATTGTCCGGCGACAAAATTGCAATTGAAGCCGATACAGAAGAGCGAGCAAAAGCAACTCTCGATGTCGTCAAGGACAAGATGATTAAGCGTGGAGTTTCACTAAAGCACCTCGATGCTGGTGAACCTCAACTTTCTGGAAAGATCTACAAGATTGCATGTGCCCTGAAAGAGGGAATCTCGACAGAGAATGCGAAGAAGATTGCAAAATTCCTTCGCGACGAGGGCCCTAAGTCAATCAAGACTCAGATTCAAGGAGATGAACTTCGCGTTTCATCGAAGAGCCGAGATGACCTTCAAGAGGCAATCGAGCAGATAAAGAATGGCAAATTTGAATTTGCTGTCCAGTTTGTAAATTTCCGATAAGTGGCAAAGAATCGCAGCGAGTATTCACTAGGGCTTCTTTTCGGCTTTAGCTCATATATTTTGTGGGGGCTCTTTCCACTCTATTGGCCTCTTCTCGAACCGGCCAATCCCCTCGAGATTGTCGCGCATCGAGCAGTATGGACTCTCGTCTTCTGTTTAATAGTCCTTGCTATATCCAAACAGCTGCACTCCACAATTAAGATTCTTAAGAGTCCCAATAAAATGATTGGGCTTCTTGCAACAACAATTCTGATTTCAATCAACTGGATTACATATATCTGGGCAACCAACAATGGTCATGTCGTAGAAGCAGCGCTGGGGTACTACATCAATCCCCTCATCATTATTGCCTTCGGGGTTCTACTTCTTCGAGAGAAGATGCGCCCCTTGCAGTGGCTGGCAGTCTCTATTGCTGCAATTGGCGTAATTATTTTGACAATCGATTACGGCAGATTGCCATGGGTTGCAATTGCCCTTGCGCTCTCATGGGGTACATATGGCCTTGTGAAGAAGAAGTTAGACCTAGGTGCACTTGATGGGCTTGCAATTGAGACACTGATCTCGCTGATTCCTTACGGTTTCTACCTTCTCTATATTGGCCACCAAGGCACAGGGCAATTTGGTCATAAGCCTCTCTTAACAATACTTCTCATTAGCGCCGGCGCAATCACTGCGATTCCATTATTACTTTTTAACGGATCCACCACACGCTTGCCTTATAGCACTATTGGTTTACTTCAATACATCACACCAACGATTCAATTCTCTATCGGTGTATGGGTTCGACATGAAGATATGCCAACAGCTCGCTGGGTTGGTTTTATTGTGATCTGGTTTGCACTTGCCGCACTTGGAACAGATTTAGTTCGTTCAAGCAGAGCGGTCGACAATAGCGTCGCATAAAGAAAATAACGCACCAGTTACATCTCCGACCGGAAGCGGACCAAGAGCCGCTCGTGCATCACGAGCAATTTGCTGAAGCTGTTCTCGAGATTCATCGAGGGCCGGATGGCTGCGAAGTTCTTTAAGTACTTGAGCAACAACCTTTTCATCTTTTATGGGAGCAGTGAGTAACTTTTGAAGTTCGCGATCTTGAGATCTTTGAGAATTTCGCACATTAAGGGTTACTAAAGTAGGCACGCCTTCACGCAGATCAGTTCCCGGAGTCTTTCCAGATTGAAGAGATTCACTTGCGATATCGATAATGTCATCTGCAAGTTGAAAAGCGATGCCAATCTTTTCGCCAAAAATCGTTAGAGTCTCTTTTACCTCGACAGGAGCGCCAGAAACCATTGCGCCAAAGCGCGCACTGGCCGCGATGAGAGATCCGGTTTTATCTGCAACAACCTGCAGGTAATGTGCCAGTGGATCTTCGCCATTCTGCGGCCCTTGAGTCTCCATGATTTGACCGATTACAAGTCTTTCAAAGGTGGAAGCTTGGAGACGAACGGCCTCGGGGCCAATATCGGCAAGAAGTGCAGAAACTTTTGCGAAGAGATAATCACCAGTCAGAATTGCTACGGTATTTCCCCATCGACTATTGGCGCTTTCAACACTTCTGCGAAGGGTTGCTTCATCCATAACATCATCGTGATAAAGGGTTGCAACGTGCGTTAGTTCGCAGACAACTGCAGATTCAATGATTCCGAATCGATTCTTATCTCCGTAGTGCGATGCAAGAAGAGTAAGTAATGGACGAAGTCGCTTGCCACCTGCTGCTACCAGATGTCGTGAGGTTTCTTCGACTAGGGGGTAATTCCCTTGGATATGGCTGAGCAGAAGGTTTTCAACTTTCTGCATCCCATCCTGAAGTTCACTCTCTAATTCGGGAGCGATTCCCGGTATTCCAAGCGTTGGCATTAGCGAACAAATGTTGCGAAGGTTGCAATGAAGTTGATTAGAGGCGCTGGGTAGATTCCAAGAATTAACGTTACCGCTGAAGTAATTGCGATAGTTGTGGTGGTAAGCGCTGATGGAATAACAACACTTGTTCCATCTTCAACAGAATCTTTAAAAAACATTAGAACAATGACGCGAATATAGAAGAATGCGGCAATCGCTGAAGAGAGAACACCTGCAATCAAGAGTGAAGTATTTCCAGATTCATACGCTGCTGAGAAGATTGAGAATTTCCCGATAAAGCCTGAAGTCAATGGAATGCCTGCAAAAGCCAAAAGGAAGAGTGCAAAGACAGAGGCGGTAAGAGGTGAACGCTTTCCAAGTCCGCTCCAGCGATTGAGGTCAGTAACTTCGCCGGCTGAATCGCGGATCAAGGTAACGACTGCGAAGGCGCCAAGTGTGGCAATTCCATATGCAAATAGATAGAAAATTGAAGCTTCAAGCCCTGATTTGCTGAGGGCGATGACGCCTGACAGCAAGAATCCCGCGTGAGCAATGGAAGAGTAGGCAAGCATGCGCTTTACATCGCGCTGCGAGATTGCCACTACAGATCCAAAAACCATTGTGATGATTGCAATCAGCACAAGAGCTGGTTTCCACTGCCATTGCGCATTCGCAAAGGTCACATAATAAATTCGAAGAATCGCACCGAAAGCAGCAACCTTGGTCGCTGCTGCCATAAATCCAGTTACAGCAGTGGGTGCGCCTTGATAAACATCTGGGGTCCAAGCATGGAATGGAACCGCGCCAACTTTAAATAGAAGTCCGACTGAAATAAATGCGATTCCGAGCAATAGGAATACATCGTTTCCGGATCCTCCGACAATGCTGGCTTGAATTCCTGAGAATGTTATGGAGGCTGAATAACCATAGAGGTAAGCAATTCCGAAAAGGAAGAAGGCTGAAGAGAATGCTCCGAGCAGAAAGTACTTCAGTGCTGATTCTTGGGACATCAATCTGCGGCGACGAGAAAGTCCTGCCATCAAATACAACGGGAGCGAGAGCATCTCTAGCGCAACGAAGAGCGTGATCAAATCACTTGAGATTGGGAAGAGAAGCATTCCGGCTACTGCAAAGAGTGTGAGTGGATAAACCTCGGTAACACGAAGGTCTGCTTGCAACGAATGGCGTTCTTCTTCAGAACCAGGAACAGCGGCCGCAAGAGCGGTGAAGTTCTCCTGATCTGCAATCAGGAATACAGAGAGAATTGCAATAATTAAAATTGAAGCTTGAAGGAGAAAACCTGCACCATCAAAGCTGACTGACCCCATCGCAGCAGAGACAGAAACCTGATTGCGAACTCGCAGAAGTGCGGCAAGTGCGATTACAAGAGATGCGACAGTGACAAATAGCTGAGAACTGCGGCGGGATGCTCGAGGAGCAAATGCTTCAATGAGGACTCCGACGAGCGCTCCCCCAAGAACGATCAAAATAGGAGCAAGTATTGAGTAATGAAGTACTGGGGCTTCGAAGGTCATTTACTTGCCTGCGCTCTCTGATGGAACTGGATCAGTAAACCCTTGTACTTCAAGCACATGTGCTGAAGCGGGATTAATCACGTTGAGAAGTGGAGATGGATAAAAACCAAGGGCGACAATGATTGCGACCACCGGTGCAATGGCAATTTTTTCACGGAGGTTTAGATCCGAGAGATTTTCATTTCCAGGTGTTGTTGGACCATGAAGCGCCTTCTGTACTGGAATCAAAATATAGAGCGCCGCAAGAACGATTCCGAAGGTAGCGATAACTGCCGCAACTGGATAGCGCGTATATGTGCCGACCAGAACAAGAAATTCACTGACGAAGCTTGATAAACCAGGAAGAGCAAGCGATGACATGCCAGCGATAAAGAATGACCACGCCATAATTGGTGTAACTCGTTGCAAACCACCGAAGTCAGCGATGGTTGATGAACCGCGTCGAGAAATCATCCAGCCTGCGACTAAGAAGAGTGCAGCCGTTGAGAAACCGTGGTTGAACATATACAGGGTCGCACCGCTCATGCCCTGTGATGTCATTGCAAAGATTCCCATTGTGATAAAACCGAAGTGTGAGATTGATGTGTAAGCGATCAGACGCTTTATGTCACGAGCGCCAATTGCCAAGAAAGCTCCGTAGATAATTGAGATTACCGAAAGCACAAGAATTAACGGGGTAAATGTCTTTGAAGCATCTGGGAACAATGCAAGGCAGAATCGAATCATTCCGAATGTTCCGACTTTATCGAGAACGCCAAGAAGCAATACTGAAGTTCCTGGAGTTGCTGCCGCGGCGGCATCTGGAAGCCATGTATGTAACGGCCAGACAGGAGCCTTGATAGCAAAAGCGATAAAGAATCCAAGAAAGAGAAGGTTCTGAGTCGTAGAACTCATATATGTGTGCAACTCAGAGAGACGGGTGATATCGAATGTATGCCCGCCATTTGCACCTGAGATCACATAAAGCCCAATAATCGAAGCAAGCATCAGCAGCCCACCAAAGAGGCTATAGAGCAGGAACTTAACTGCAGCTGCTGCGCGTTCGCCGCTTCCAAAACCGCCGATGAGGAAGTAGACAGGAATCAACATCGCTTCAAAGAAGACGTAGAACAAGAAGAGATCGGTAGCAGCAAATACGCCAATCATCATGGTCTCAAGTACGAGAATGAGGATGTAGAAAACCTTTGGTGACCAACGGCCACCTTCAGATTCATTCCAGCCTGCGAGAACAACAATTGGCGCAAGAAGTACAGACATCAAAATCAAAACGATTGCTAATCCATCGACACCGACTGCGTAATTAATCCCAAATGAAGGAATCCATTTCGCTGATTCAACAAATTGAAGTGCGGTGTTTGCAGAGTCAAACTTGATCCAAGTAAGTACTCCAGAAATCGCCACAAGAAGTGTGGTGATGAAGGTAGCCTGCTTGATTCGAAGAACTTGCTCTGAAGGGATGATGGCGATCAGTAGGGACCCGATAAGCGGCAGAGCCATCATGGTTGTTAGTGCGTTCATTGTGTCACCACCCAAATTCCGGCAATAAGAACGATCGCGCCAATAAGTATGAGAGCTGCATAGCTTCGAGCAAATCCAGTTTGAGTCTTGCGAAGTGCTGAACCAGCACCTAACGCCATGGTTCCGACTCCGCGAACTGCACCGTCGACAACTTTCTCATCACCTTGCACAAGAAGAGCTGTGAGAGTCTGTCCTGGCTTCATAAATACAGCTTCGTTAAATGAATCTTGCATAAGGTCTTTTCTGGCAATGCGAGTAAAGAATGAAACATTCTGCGGTGCAACCTTTTCAACATCAGATAACTGATACTTCCTGATGGCGATTGCAACGCCAATAACCACAGCCAAGAGCGCAAGAGCTGAGACCACAACAGGCTGCAAGAGCACTTTCTCGTCCTCGGCATGTTCGCCAACAACCGGCGCTAACCAGTTAACGAGTGCGTGACCTCGGGTGAATAAGAAACCTGTTGTTACTGAGCCAATAGCAAGGATTGCCATAGGCAGCCACATCAATAATGGAGATTCGTGAGGATGTTGGTCATCTTCCCAACGCTCTTTACTTGTGAAGGTCAAAACCATCACGCGAGTCATGTAAAACGCAGTTATTGCAGCACCGAGAAGTGCAGTTGATCCCAAGAGAATTCCTTTTACTCCCCCGGCGTTAAACGCGGTTTCAATAATCGCATCCTTTGAGTAGAAGCCAGCAAAGGGTGGAACACCGATGATTGCGAGGTAGCCGAGACCAAATGTTGCAAAGGTAATTGGCATAAATTTACGCAAAGCGCCGTAACGTCGCATATCAACTTGATCATTCATGCCATGCATGACAGATCCAGCACCCAAGAACATTCCGGCCTTAAAGAATCCGTGAGTAAGTAGGTGCATGATTGCAAATGCATAACCAGCTGGGCCAAGGCCAGCGCCGAGAACCATGTAGCCGATCTGTGACATCGTTGAAGCAGCAAGTGCCTTCTTGATGTCATCTTTTGCAGTACCGACCAGTGCACCAAACATCAAGGTTATTGCGCCCACGATGACAACCAGAAGTTGCGCAGTAGGAGCTGCATCAAAGATAAAGTTTGAGCGAACAATTAAATAGACACCGGCTGTAACCATTGTCGCGGCGTGAATGAGCGCAGATACCGGTGTAGGACCAGCCATCGCATCTCCCAGCCATGCCTGCAATGGGAATTGCGCGGACTTTCCTGTAGCTGCAACGAGCAACATGATTCCGATTCCGGTAAGAGCCGCCTTTGAGGCAGTGTGTGATGCCTCTTGAACTCCGCTAAATGAAACTGTGCCCAAAGTTGCGAAAGCAATCATGATCGCAAAAGAAAGTCCCATATCGCCAACGCGGTTCATAACAAATGCCTTCTTGGATGCAGTTGCATAAGCAGGCTTTTGGTTCCAGAAACCAATCAATAGATAGGACGCTAGCCCCACGCCTTCCCAGCCGACATAAAGATTGAGGTAAGAATCTCCAAGGACAAGCAATAACATCGCTGCAATAAAGAGGTTGAGAAATGCAAAGAATCTGCGTCGATTCTCATCATGAGACATGTACGAAATTGAGTAGATATGAATCAAGGTACCTACGCCGGTAATCAACAAGACGAAGCAGATTGAGAGCTGGTCAAGAAGAAGCCCAGCATCTACGTTAAATGTTCCGACGTTGATCCATGAGAAAAGTTTCTGAGTAATTGCGCGCTCTTCTGTGGGGCGAGCGAGCATTTGTGAGAGTTGATAGAGACCCACACCAAATGAACTTGCCGAAAGTGCAGTGGCTAGAAGGTGTCCCCATTTATCCGAACGACGTCCGGCGAGAAGCAAGATTGCGGATCCAAATAGCGGCAGCGCAATCAAGTACACGAGTGATGTAGAAGTAACCATGGTTATCGCTTCAACAAACTAGCGTCATCGATAGACGCTGAACGACGTGAACGGTAAATCGTCACGATAATTGCAAGACCAACCACAACCTCACATGCGGCAACAACCATGGTGAAGAATGCGACTACCTGGCCATCAAGATTTCCATTAATTCGAGCAAAGGTAACGAGGGTCAGGTTGGCCGCGTTGAGCATGAGCTCGACACACATAAAGACAACAATCGCATTTCGGCGAACAACTACGCCCACTGCGCCGATTGTAAATAGCAGACCAGCAACATAAAGATAGTTAAACGGATTCATTACTTCTCCTCCGTCACTGTGTTATCAACTTCGCTGAGTTCGAATTGCGCTGATTCCAACATATCTCCGCGCGCTTTAAGAGTTGCAGAAATTGAGTTTGGAGCAGCCGATCCATCGGGAAGTAATGCTGGAACATCAACTGCGTTGTGACGAGCAAAGACTCCTGGATTAGGGAGTCCGGCTGCACTGCCCAAAGATTCTCCGCGGAAACGTGCAATCGCTTGTTCGCGCTGAGTTGGACGAGCAACTGTGCGTTGGTGATGTGCGAGAACCATTGCACCGAGCGCAGCTGTAATCAGTAGCGCGGATACAACTTCAAAAGGCCAGACATATGTTGAGAAGAGAAGTTGGGCTAGAGATTCAACATTTCCAGCTCCATTTGCACTTTCAAGTCCAATTGCAGAATGGCCAAGTGTTGCGTGGCCAATGAGTGATACGAGAAGTCCACCAAATCCAAGTGCTGCTGTGATTGCAATCGGGCGTAATCCTGGAATTGTCTCAGTGAGCGAATCAGAAGCATCGACACCAACGAGCATAAGGATAAAGAGGAAGAGCATCATTACTGCACCTGTGTAAACGACTATCTGAACGATGCCAAGGAAGAGCGCATCTTGTGCAATATAGAAAATAGCCAGTGTGATCATGACCCAAGCAAGAAGTAGTGCTGAGTGCACCGCCTTCTTAACGAGAAGCATGCCGAGCGCTGCGAGAACTGCAACTGGTGCAAGCACCCAGAACATCACCGCTTCAGGAGTTTGGATAGTTA
>WLME01000037.1 GCA_009700365.1 Actinomycetota bacterium
ATGCGGAAATAAGGTGTGCGAATTTTTCCCATGCGCATTAAACGAATTTTTGTAGACAAAGAAGTAGTGCTCCTAAAAAGTGTGTCGTACCAATTTGCTACAGCGGGGTGCGTAGCCAAGAGGTCCAACTGTGGATTGGATTGTTACCGGGGTAGAGGGCCCTGTAACAGGTGGCTAATCTTGCCAGTTACGCTCACAATGTGGAAATCAGCCGTTTTCCAACGCTCGCTTGGCTGGATTTCCAGACTTCGACTTCTTCTTCTGGGGCGGGGCGACCTTCTTGGGCGCTGGTGGTAAACCGGGCATCCCAGGCGGCAGCGCCATTCCCCCTCCATTGCGCATCTGCTTCATCATCTTTTGAGCTGCTGAGAATTTATCCACGAGAGCATTCACATCAGAGACTTTGCGACCAGCACCGAGTGCGATTCGCGCACGCCTTGAACCGTTAAGTACTTTCAGATCACGACGCTCAAGTGGTGTCATAGATTGCACAATCGCCTTAGTGCGCGTGATCTCTGATTCATCAAAGTTCTCAATCTGCTTCTTCATCTGGCCTGCACCGGGCAGCATCCCAAGTAATTTACCCATCGATCCCATTTTCGACATCGCCTCAAGTTGTTCGAGGAAATCATCGAGGGTGAAATCTTCTCCAGCTATAAATTTCTCTTCAAGCTTCTTAGAAGATTCGCCATCAAAAGCTTTCTTCGCTTGTTCGGCAAGAGTTGCAACGTCTCCCATACCAAGAATTCGGGAAGCCATGCGCTCGGGATAGAAAATATCGAAATCAACCAATTTTTCACCAGTTGATGCAAACATGATAGGTCGACCAGTAAGGGCTGCAATTGAAAGTGCCGCACCACCTCGCGCGTCGCCATCGAGTTTCGTGAGAACTACTCCATCAAATCCCACACCATCTTGAAAAGACTTGGCTGTTCGCACCGCATCTTGACCAATCATGGAATCCACTACAAAGAGGATTTCATCAGGATTTACTGCATCCCGAATTGCAATCGCTTCCTTCATAAGTTCTTCATCAACACCGAGACGACCTGCAGTATCGACAATGACAATGTTATGAAGTTTAGACTTTGCAAAGGCGATTCCATCTTGCGCAACTTTTACCGGATTGCCCACACCATTGCCTGGCTCTGGTGCAAAGACGGGAACGCCGGCTGCTTCACCAACAACTTGAAGCTGATTGACTGCATTTGGACGTTGAAGATCAGATGCAACCAAGATTGGGGTGTCGCCTTGATCCTTATAAAACTTAGCTAACTTTGCAGCAAGAGTTGTCTTACCTGCTCCTTGCAAACCTGCAAGCATGATGACAGTCGGTGGGTTCTTGGCAAAACGAACTCGACGAGCACCTCCACCGAGAATCTGGGTGAGTTCTTGGTTTACAACATCGAAGATTGCTTGCGCTTGGTTGGTGCCTGATTGGAGTGTCGGAAGAACTTCCAAAGATTTTTGATGAATCCGAGCCGTAAAACTCTCGACAACGTCAAGTGCAACATCTGCTTCAAGAAGTGCCAGTCGGATATCAGCTGTTGTCGCATCGATATCTTTCTCAGAAATCTTTCCCCGAGATCGAAGGGCGCTAAAAGCACCTGCAAATTTGCTGGAGAGCGTGTCAAACATAGTGGTGGAACTCTACTTCAGGGCAGAGCGAAGTCGAGTTGCGACTTCTTGAGCGCGATCTGAAGTCAGTGGTCCCCCACCAATCTCTGTGACGTACAAGGTATCAATTGCCTCTGCACCAAGGGTTGTCACGATTGCAGAACGAATATCGATATTGCTCTTTGTGATTGAGTCACCAATGCCAAAGAGAAGCGCTGGACGGTCATGGCTGCGCACTTCGATGATTGTTGCATCTGTTGCAGCATCTGAAAAGATATCAACGATTGGATCAGGTACAGGAATAGTTGGCAGTTGTGCATATGCTTCGATGCGCTCCTGTATTCGTCGGGCCAAGGAGCTCTTACTCTCAAGTGCCTGAAGTATCTCGCGGTGTAGAACAGTTTCAGTGAGCACAGGTGCATGCGGATCTGGGATAACAATCCACTGCATCACAGCCGAATTTCCATATGACTTTGTTCGGGCAGAACGCACATCAAGACGTAGCACATTGAGTACTCCGGCAACGGTAGAAAGCAGCCCTGTCTTATCCGGAACAACAATTTCAATCGCATAGACGCTCTCGCGATCTTCAATAGAAACAGCCAAAACTCCGGAATCAGCTTTAGCTCGCTGTGAATCCGTAAGCTCTGGCTGAGGTGCAACGGTGTTATCCGTAATTGCGAGTTCGACCTTTGTCACCAATTCTGAGACAAGCGCTGCTTTCCATTCAGTCCATGCAGCTCGCCCTGTTGCCTCGCCATCGGCAATGCTCAGGGCATGCAGAAGCTCAAGAGTCTGCAAATCCGGAATAACTTCTGCGACCGAAGATATTGTCGCTGGATCGTCGAGATCACGTCGCGTGGCAGTTGCTGACAAGAGAAGATGGTGTTTAACCAGCAACTTAATGGTCTCTACATCTTCATGTGAGAATCCGATTCGCTGGGCTAATGGTTCGATCAATCTGACCCCTCGTTCGGAGTGATCTTCTTCAGTGCCTTTCCCGATGTCATGAAAGAGCGCGCTGAAAAGCAACAAATCTGGTCGGTGCACCTGTCGCGTTAGTGCTGCGGCTTGTACGGCAGTTTCGACCATATGACGATCAACTGTATGGCGGTGCAGCACATTGCGTTGCGGAAGGGATCGAACTTCCTTCCACTCTGGAATCCAATGAAAAATAATCTCTTCTTGATCCAGTGCTTCAAAGATTTGTACCATCGCAGAGCCCGCGCCTATGAGTGAGATCAGATTTTCGCGAGCATCACGCGGCCATGGTGTCGGAAGCAGCCCTACTCCATCACTTAAGCTCTTTGAAAGGAGTGCTAGAGAATCCATTGAAACCGGCAGACCTAACTGCGCTGCAGATGCAGAAGCGCGAAGTCCAATCACAGGATCAAGTGAAAAGTCTGCATCAATACTTATTACAACCTCTTTATTCGAGACGCTTATATCTCGAGATAGAGAGGTGGACCGTACCTTTTTCAGTAATCTCCCAGATCCATCTCGACCTTTATGCGCCAATCGGTACCACGTTGAATCAAGTAAATAATCAACAGATCGCGCCGCTTTTGCTACTTCGCTCATGAGCGCATCAGCATCGGCATAACCGAGATATTCAGCGACTTTATCTTGCTCTTGAAAAAGCAAGCGATCTTTATCTCGACCACTTACCACATGAAGCGCTTCTCGAACATTTGCAAGCGTTGACTCTGCAACGCTGATTCGACCAATAGGCACAGAGATTGCGGAAGCTTTTTCAATTGCACGTAGGGCAGTTATGTCGCGCAATCCACCACGCGCCTCTTTCAGATCAGGCTCTAGAAGATAAGCAAGTTCACCGATTCGCTGGTGTCGCTCAGTAAGTGAATCTTCCAAAAGCAGAAGGTTCTTTTTGGAATTCTTTCGCCAAGATTCAAGTGCATCTACTTGTACCGCAGCCACTAAATCAGCACTTCCGCACACGAGACGAATATCAAGCAAACCCATCGCAACTTTGAGATCATCTTCTGCAGCACTTCGCATCTCAGAACGAGTGCGAACAGAATGATCAATTTTTACATTCTTATCCCACAATGGGTACAAAATCCGATTAACGAAGGCAGATAACTCTTTATCTGGAAGAGAGCCGGTGTGAATAATGACAATATCTAAATCTGAACCTGGAGATAGTTCGCCGCGGCCGAAACCTCCGACCGCGGCGATAGCTACTTCGTGCGGATTGGCTCCCCAAAGCTCAGAGACACTCTCTTTGAAGAGAGAAGAAAGAAGCAGATCACCCTCGTTAGATCTATTACGTCTTTCCCTTGTCCCCATGTCGCCAATCTTAGTTCTGGTTAATTAAGTTTTAGACAAAAGGGTGAACTACTTAGATAGCGTCAGGCCCTTTTTCCCCTGTACGTACACGTACTACCTGATCTACAGGAGTTGTCCAAACTTTGCCATCACCGATAGATCCAGTCGAAGCCGCTTTAACGATGACATCTACAACAGATGCTGCATCATTATCGTCAACTAGAACTTCGAGGCGAACCTTAGGTACAAGATCCACTGTGTACTCAGCGCCACGGTAGACCTCTGTATGGCCACGTTGACGACCAAAACCACTTGCCTCAGAGACTGTCATGCCTGTGATACCTGCGGCTTGTAGAGCATCTTTTACATCATCTAACTTAAATGGCTTAAGGATTGCAGTAATCAACTTCATAGTGATGCACCTCCACGTGATGAGCTTGCTAATTCGTATGCGGATTCGGCATGTTCCTTAAGGTCGATGCCTTCAATTTCAACTTCGCGTGAAACACGGAAGCCGATTGTCTTTTCAATTGCAAAACCGATGATGAGAGTTGCAATAAATGAATACCCAAGTACAAGACCAACGCCGAGAGCTTGCTTACCAAGGAGTGCTGCGCCACCACCATAGAAGATTCCGTCGAGGCCGATGCTGTTCACAACATGTGTACCGAAGAAACCGATTGATAGTGATCCCCAGATTCCACCCACGAGGTGCACTCCGACGACGTCAAGTGAGTCGTCAAAGCCAAGCTTGTACTTAATACCCACTGCAAGAGAGCAGAAAATTCCGGCAAGAATTCCAATAACTACTGCAGCCCATGGAGCAACGAATGCACAAGCCGGTGTGATTGCCACAAGACCAGCCACAGCACCAGATGCTGCGCCAAGAGAAGTTGCATGGCCATTTCTTACTTTTTCAACTAGCAACCAACCGAGAACTGCTCCAGCAGTCGCAACTTGAGTATTCATAAAGGCAAGTCCAGCGATTCCGTTTGCAGCAAGTGCGGAACCTGCATTAAAACCAAACCATCCGAACCACAAGAGGCCAGAACCAAGCATGACGAGTGGTAACGAATGCGGACGCATTGATTCTTTACGCCATCCAATTCGCTTTCCAAGAACAATTGCAAGAGCTAGACCTGCAGCACCCGCATTGATATGCACTGCAGTTCCGCCTGCAAAGTCTTCAAGACCCTTACCAGCCAAGTAACCAGTGCTCGTAACCTTGTCACCAATCTTGTTACCAAATGCAAATACCCAGTGAGCAACCGGGAAGTACACAACCGTTGACCAAATTGCTACGAATATCGCCCACGAAGTGAACTTTGCACGATCTGCAATGGCACCTGAAATAAGTGCCGGTGTGATGATTGCGAACATCAACTGGAATGCTGCAAAGACAAGGACAGGAATTGGATAGATGCCGCCGTTATTGGTCAGCTCATTCACTGCGCCACCAAGGCCGCTGAATCCGATTCCGCCAAACCATGGTGAATCTGATTTGTATCCAAACGCTAATTCAAATCCATAAATAACCCAGAGCACGCTAACAATTCCGATTGTCACCATAGACATCATCATCATGTTAAGAACACTCTTTGTGCGAACCATTCCGCCGTAGAAGAATGCCAAGCCAGGAGTCATAAGTAGTACAAGTGCTGTACTAGCTAACATCCACGCGGTATCACCGCCATTAAGAACTACTTGATCCATTTCGAGTCCATTTCATTTCGAGTCTGATTCAGTACAGACCTGAGATTGGGATAGGTTCTCGTCGTTGAGATGGCGTAAAGATGTCGAATAAGCGTTACGGCAGATGGTGTCCGAGGTTAAGGGGGCGTCACAAAATGGCCCATTGTGTTACAGCGAGGTTACGCGAGCAGCCCATCGAGATAAGAATCGGGGTCAAAGGGGGCAAAATCTCCAGCGCCTTCGCCTGTGCCGATAAATTTGATTGGGATATCTAGCGTGCGCTCGATTGCAAGGGCGACTCCCCCGCGGGCGCTTCCGTCGAGCTTTGTCAGTATCAGGCCTGTGACTTCAACTGCCTCACTAAAAATCTTGGCCTGAGCTAATCCATTCTGGCCAGTCGTTGCATCAATTACCAATAGAACTTCTGCAAGGGGGGCGCCTTTTTCAATTACACGCTTTACCTTTCCGAGTTCTGCCATTAAATCATTCTTATTATGCAATCGCCCTGCAGTATCAATAATTAAATACTTGCTCCTATTTTCCAATGCACGTTTTACGCTATCGAATGCAACTGATGCAGGCTCTGCACCCTCTTTCCCAGAGATAACCTCAACTCCAAGTCGATTTCCCCACGTTTGCAATTGATCGACAGCAGCTGCGCGAAAAGTATCTGCTGCAGCGAGCAGAACGCTATCTCCTTGTTTATGTAAATGTGCTGCCAATTTTGCGACTGATGTTGTCTTTCCAGTGCCGTTAACGCCGACAACCATCACAACATTCGTCGGATATGAGCCATGAATCAGGCGGGGTTTCTGTGAGAGCTTCGCCTTTAAAATATCTCTTATTGAGCTTTCGGCATCATCCCCGCGCATTTTCTTTGCTGAATCGAGTAATTCGGAGACAAGGGTTGGGCCAAGATCAGATTCCAGGAGTTCGATTTCAATTTCAGACCAATCCTGAGATGAAGCAGTTGAAGTGCCGCGCACCTTTGCGAGAAGACGATTAAAGAGACCCATCGCTTACCTCCTAATAAATCTAGGCTGTTTCAGATTCGCGAAGTCGTTGCGAAATTACTTCAGTAACTCCATCACCGCGCATGGTCACTCCATAGAGCGCATCGGCAATCTCCATTGTGCGCTTCTGGTGGGTAATAATAATTAACTGCGAACTTTCGCGAAGTTCTTCCAAAATTGTAAGAAGTCTTCCGAGGTTCACATCATCCAGCGCTGCTTCTACCTCATCGAGTACATAGAAAGGACTTGGGCGAGACTTAAAGATCGCAACAAGCATGGCTACGGCTGTGAGCGATTTTTCTCCACCAGAAAGCAGAGAGAGTCTCTTGATGCGCTTTCCTGGTGGTCGAGCTTCGACATCAACGCCAGTGTTAAGCAAATCATCCGGATTTGTGAGTATCAGGCGACCATCGCCGCCTGGGAAAAGTCGGGCAAAAATATCTTTGAAGTGCTCAGCAACATCTTCGTAAGCTTCCATAAAGATTTGCTGTACACGATCATCAACTTCCTTGATGATGTCGAGAAGATCTTTCTTGGTGCGCTTGAGATCTTCAAGCTGCTCTGCCAAGAACTTTAAGCGTTCCTCGAGCGCGTTGTACTCCTCGAGCGCAAGAGGATTAATCTTGCCGAGTAGCGTGAGGGAGCGTTCTGTTGCAGCCAAGCGTTTCTCTTGCTGATCGCGTCGGTATGGAATCAATTCTGTTGCAATGATTTCGCCAGATTCGGTTTCGATAAATGTTGGTACATCTTTATCTGGACCATATTCGGAGATGAGTGTTGGAACGTCTATTCCAAGCTCTTCAACAGCTTTACTCTCTAGAGCCTCAACTCGCATCCGTTGTTCTGCACGTGCAATCTCATCTCTATGGACACTTGAAGTTAATTGATCAAGCTCAAGTGTGAGCTGGCGATTACGAGCTCGAACCGTGAGAGTTTCTCCTTCGCGCTCTGCGCGATTGTTCTCAAGACGAGATCTTTCAGATTGCGCCTTCGCAATTGATCGCTCGATATGAATCAACGCTTCGTAGGCAGCTTCTGCGATTGCCTGAGAAATTACTGCGCCACGAGCGCGCGCTCCGCGGCGAGAGACTGCGCGTTCTGATGCTTCACGTTCAGCGTGTGCAGATTCTTCAAGCGCTTGGGCGCGGGCAGCAATTGAAGTTACACGTTCTTCAGAAGTACGCACTGCGAGTCGAGCTTCAACCTCTGCCGTACGTGCATTGGAAACTTCATTTCGGAATGCTTCGACACGTGCGTGATCTGGTTCAGCAATTTCGCAGTGGTTCTGCATCTAATGAGATGCGATGGAGAGTTCATTTTCATCACGTGACTTTGCGGCAGTGGCTTCATCAATTGCTGAAGTGAGCCTTTCCACCTCTGCGGTTGCAGATTTAATATTTTGTCCAGATACAGCCAGTTGTTCTGTGAGTGCAGCAATTCTTGCATCGGACTCATTCAGTTTGCTGAGCGCTGCATCAAAAGCGGATTGCTTAACTTCAACTTCGGTAGCCGCTGAAGAAATCTCAAATTTAAGACGATCGCATTTGTGATTGAGTTCTTCAAGTTTCTTAGATAGCTCTTCAACGAGGGCCTTGATTTCAATCAGTGAAGATGATGATGTTGACCCACCCCGTGCTCGCTGCGAAGTGATGACATCGCCATCGCGAGTAACAACTGTCACTCTTGGATGTTGGCGAAGGATCGCTTCGGCAGAGCGGGCGTTATCTGCAACTACGGTTGCGCCTAAAAGTGATTCAAGAAGCTCTGCAATCTGGGGCGAACGAACATAACTCAGGAGTGAGGTCAAACCTGAAGGAGTCTGATTTCCTGCCCGATTTCCAGGTTCGTGAACAAGCACATCTGCTTGACCAAGATTTTCGCTGCGCAAAGTAGTCAGCACATTTACTGCCGAAGAAAGGTCTTTCACAACAACTGCATCGGCGAGTGATCCAAGTGCAGCAGCTGTTGCTGCCTCCCATCCAGAATCAATCTGAATGAGCGAAGCAATACTGCCAAGAATTTGAAGA
>WLME01000038.1 GCA_009700365.1 Actinomycetota bacterium
CGCCCTCACCGAGAGCTGGCATTGTTACTGAGAATGACATCGCTATTTTCTCCTCTTACTTAACCGTGCGCGTGAAGTGGTTTGCCTGCAAGAGCCATATGAGCTTCGCCCATTGCCTCAGACAGTGTTGGGTGTGCATGAACGAGAGGCGCAACATCATCTGCAGTTGCCTCCCAATTAAAGATTAATTGCGCTTCGGCAAGAAGTTCGCCAACTCGCGCCCCGACCATATGGATTCCAAGAACGGGACCATTCTTCTGTGCAACAAGTTTGATTGAGCCCGCAGTCTTAAGAATCTGTGCTTTACCGTTCCCGGCAAGGTTGTAATCAACTTCGACAACATCGTAACCGCGCTCTTTTGCGATCTTCGTAGATAAGCCAACGGAGGCAACTTCTGGCTCAGAATAAGTAACGCGTGGAACTCCGTCGTAATTAATTGGACGTGGGTTGAGCCCTGCAATTGTCTCTGCGACAAGGATTCCCTCTTGGAAACCAACATGTGCAAGCTGAAGAGTAGGGATGATGTCACCGACTGCAAAAATGCCAGGGATATTTGTACGGCAGTGATCATCGACGGTGATGTATCCGCGATCCATTGCAATGCCGACTTCTTGGTAGCCAATTCCATCTGTAACAGGTCCACGGCCTACAGATACGAGAAGAACGTCGGCAGAAAATTCGCGGTCGTCTTCTAAGGTCACCGTTACGCCCTTTGCATCTACACGATGAGACTTAAAGCGAACGCCGAGTTCAAAATTAATTCCACGCTTGCGGTATGCGCGTTCGAGCAACTTACTTGATGACTCATCTTCAAGTGCAATCAGATGCGGCAAACCTTCGATAATCGTTACTTCTGCTCCGAAAGATTTCCAGACAGAGGCAAATTCGCAACCGATGACCCCACCACCAAGAACAATTGCGCTCTTGGGAACATAGCTCAATGAAGTTCCGTGATCTGATGTAATGACGCGCTCTCCATCAATATCTAATCCTGGCAATGTGCGTGCGTAAGATCCTGTTGCTAGGACAATATTCTTTCCAACATATGTGGTGCCATTTACTTCAACTGAGTTATGAGAAACGAGGCGACCGGCACCTTCAACAAATGTAATTCCGCGAGATTTAACGAGCCCTTGCAACCCCTTGTAGAGACCGCCGATGACTCCATCTTTATAAGAATTAACTCCGGCCATATCAATCGAGTTAAAAGTGGCATTCACACCGAACTGCGAAGATTCACGCGCGCTATCGGCAACTTCACCGGCGTGTAAAAGGGCCTTTGTTGGAATACAGCCACGATGAAGGCAGGTTCCGCCGACCTTATCTTTCTCGATGAGGGCAACTGATAGTCCAAGTTGTGCCCCGCGTAGAGCTGCTGCGTATCCGCCGCTACCGCCGCCGAGAACTACGAGATCAAAATCTGCCACTTAGATACTCCCTCATCTGACCGCTCTTCGAGAATTGAGCTTAACGACCCTATCTTGCCAGCCAAAGCGGGCGATTGCATAACCGCCTAAGCAGATGCCTCGATTGCGAGCTGCACCAAGGAGCGTAGTGCCATTCCCGTGCCACCGACCGGGGTATAGCCATGGGGCTGGCTCTCGTTATATGCAGGTCCTGCGATATCCAAGTGAAGCCATGGAAGATCGTTAGAGATGAACTCTTTCAAGAATAGGCCCGCTACGAGCATGTTGCCCATACGTTCACCGACATTGGCAAGATCGGCAACTGATGAGTCTAGAGATGCACGTAATTCAATGGGCAATGGCATTGGCCAAAATGCTTCGCCTGTCTCTTTAGTCACATCCATAAAGTGAGATGAAAATTCTAGATTATTTGTCATTACAGCAGCCGTGCGAGTACCAAGTGCGACGACCTGTGCACCTGTAAGTGTTGCTACATCAACAATGCCATCAAGGTCTTTGCTTTCTTGAGCCTTGACTAGGGCATCAGCGAGAATCAATCGACCTTCTGCATCTGGATTAATTACTTCAACAGTCTTTCCTCCATAAATAGTAATGACATCACTTGGTCGTGTTGCGGTATCGCTAATCATGTTTTCAGCAAGTGGCGCCCATGTCTCAATTGCTACCGGTAATTTAAGTAGAGCGATGGCAATTGTTGCAGCGCATACTGCTGCCGCCCCGCTCATATCTGCCTTCATTGCCTCCATGCCCTTGGCGGGTTTGAGAGCGAGACCACCTGAATCAAAAGTTATTCCCTTGCCGACAAATGCATATCGCTTCTTGGCCTTGGTGTTCTTGGGGGAGTAGGAAATATTGAGCAATCGTGGAGGATTTACGGAACCTTGTCCGACTCCGATAATTCCACCGTAACCCTTTGATTTCAATTGAGAGTCGGTCATTACAGAGACTTTGAGCCCGATAGCCGCACCACCAGCCTTTTTCACAGCTTCATTTATCGCTTTACAAAAAGTTTCTGGATTGAGATGACTAGGGGGAGTATTTATTAGATCGCGAACAAGATGCGTATACGTGCTTGTAATCTCCGCTGTTTTCACTGCAGCTTTTGCATCCGATTCCTTAGCAAAATCTGTGTGAATGGTAATTGTCTTAAGTGGTGATTTCTGCGCGTTTTTGGTCGAACCTCTAAATTGATCAAATAGATAGGAGCCAAGGCCAGCACCCTCGGCAATTGCCTTCACTGCTGAAACATTTGCACCAGGAAGAGAGAAAGTGGCGCTCGAATTTCCTGCAAGGGCGCGGGATGCAGCACCTGCAGCGCGGCGCAAAACTTCGTTGTCATATGTTGTCGCCGATTTCCCCAAACCAGTGAAGACGATTAGCCGAGTGGTCGTACTTGGAATCTTTATTACCTCATCAGCTTTACCGGTTGCGCCTAGATCGATAAGTGACTGCATGAGGGCTTTAGTATCAATAGCTAGGTCGCCAGACTCAATCTGAAGCGAAGAAGCCCCAATCTTCGACGACTTCCCAGATTTGGATGCCAGCCCTACGACTAGAACATCATCTTTAATTATTCCGTCCGAAAGGCGGATGGTGGTCATTGCGACTCCTCGAAGTTGGCTGGTTTCATTCTCGATACTAGCGAATCGTAAGTGTAAGTTGTTGCTGTGAAAAACTCACCTTTACATCAGAAACATCTAGAACTCGAAGCGAAGATGGCCGATTTTGGCGGCTGGCTGATGCCCATCGAATATCCGGGTGCAGGAGTCCTCGCGGAGCACACCGCAGTTCGCGAGAGAGTGGGCCTCTTCGATGTATCGCACCTCGGAAAGGCAAGCGTCACAGGAGAAGGTGCGCTCGATTTCCTCAATGAAATGTTTACTAATGATCTCTACCGAATAGTCGATAGTAAAGCTCAGTACACATTGCTCTGTAATCCTGATGGTGGCGTTGTTGATGACCTTATTGTCTATAGAAACTCTGATTCTGATTTTTTTCTCATTCCCAACGCTTCAAATACATCCGAAGTTGTACGTGTTCTGAAAGAGAATGCACCTCCTGCAATCCAAATAGAAAATCTTCACGAAAGCTTTGCTGTTCTAGCGCTCCAAGGCCCTCATGCAGTTGATGTCATAAAGAGTTTCGGGGTCAATCCCACAATGGATTACATGGCTTTCTCTTACGTCTCTATTTCGGGATGTGATGTCATTCTCTGCCGTACGGGATACACGGGCGAACAAGGGTACGAAATTGTCCCTCGTTGGGAAGATGCAGAGAAGGTGTGGGACTCACTTGTTCTCGCCATGAAACCTTTCACTGGATTGGTCTGTGGGCTTGGTGCTCGCGATACCTTGCGAACTGAAATGGGTTATCCGCTGCATGGCCACGAACTCTCGCTTGAAATTTCTCCAGTCCAAGCAAGTGCTGGATGGGCTATCGGGTGGAAGAAAAACTCTTTCCGCGGTTCTGACGTACTTAAGGCTCAACGTGAAGAAGGCAGAGTTCGATCACTTCGAGCGTTGAAATCTAATGATCGCGGAATTCCTCGCGCAGGTATGGCCATTAAGGATGAATCTGGCAATGAAATCGGGATCGTTACTAGCGGAACATTCTCTCCATCGCTGAAGGTAGGCATCGCTCTAGCTTTAATTGAACCAAATTTCGAAATTGGAGACGATGTAATTATTGATGTTCGAGGTCGAGAATCTTCTGCAACGATCACTTCGATACCGTTTATGCCTTCACACGTTCGATAAATTCAATCGGAGTCAGAAAGGCGGCGCGCGTGTATGCGCGGCGTAGTGAATTCAAGATCGCTTTGCCGGCAAGTAATATCAAAGTTGCCGTAAATATTGCACGAGGGATGTCCCATGCCATCGAAGATAAGAAATGATACGAAAAAAAGTGTTTCATATTCGCAGCTAACGCAGCCCCCGCGGTGTAAGAAAGTTGAGTATCCCCTCCTATAAACCATGGCCAGAATTGAAGATCCATCGCGATTCCAAAGAATTCAGCAGCAACAATTCCATACAGCGCAAGCAGTATTAATTCTCTCTTGCCCCTGAGGTTTTTGGGGATACAGGCAACCCCTAAGCCAATCCATCCAGCTGCGAAAGATTGATAAGCGACCCAGGGCCCTAGCCCTCCGGTGATAATTGCAGAGAGAAACATTGATATAGCCCCGAGCAAGAATCCAAAAGAAGGGCCAAAAACTCGTGCAGCCAAAATTAGAATAAACCACATAGGCTCGATACCGACAGCGCCTGTACCCATTGGACGTAGCGCAGCAACTAGCGCCGAGAGAACGGCTAGTAGAGCGACAGTCTTAACATCAAGTTGATTATTGCTCACACTAGCCATGAGTACTAATAGGGCAAATGGTGTCGCAAGAATGAAGAGCCATTGAGGATGCGCTGTCTTTTCGCTGACAAGAAATGGCCACAAGAATCCGAGTAATCCGATTGCACTTGTGAAGAGAAGTGCTATGGCTGATGCACCTTTAAATTGGAATATTGGCAAGGTCCTCACGCGTTGTCACCAAGTGCTCTCATGACATCTGAAACGGTTAGCCAAGGTTTAGGTGACATTATCTTTGCCACTTGTGGAGCAAATGCGGGTGAAGATAGCAGTACATCCAGCGTTGAACCATCAGCGACAATTTCACCTTCAGCTAGAAATATGACGCGGTCAGCAAGCTCAGCGACTAGTTCCACATCATGTGTTGCAAGTAGAACCGGTCTGTTAAATTGCGACGCATATTCTTTGAGAGTCAGAGCAAAAAGGTTCTTTGCTTGGTAATCAAGTCCACGTGTTGGCTCATCGAGTATCAAGATGTCAGGATTTCCTGAGAGAACTATGCTGAGAACGAGTGCCAAACGTTGCCCTTCAGAGATATCGTGAGGATGCGCATGTGCTGAAATATTTGGCACTAATCGACTGAGAAGTGATGCTGTAGATCCTGCATGTAGGCAACCAAGTTGATCGGCTAATGCGCACTCTTCACCAACGCTTTGCGCAAAGAGTAGATCGCTAGGTTCTTGAGGAACATATCCGATTGCCGCTCGTCTCGCCGATCCCTTGAGGGAATGGGGATCAACGCCATTTACGAGAATTGTTCCGGATTCGGGAGAGTGAAGCCCCACGATGGAGTGTAAGAGAGTGCTCTTACCAGCACCATTTCGGCCCATGATTGCGACGATTTCTCCGTGATGAATGGTTGTAGAAATCTCTTTCAGTGCAATCTTCTGATTGTAAGAATATGAGACTGCAGCCACTTCGATTGCGGAAGATAAATTTCTCACTTCAGGTGCTGCAACTGGGAAGTTTTGCTCTCGAATAGATTCAGTGAGTCGACGAACTTCTCGGACACTTGTGCCCATTTCGCTCAAGTTGAGCGCGCGCGCTAATTTAACAATTGGTGGAACGAGTTCAGAGCGACGAAGAATTTCATCTGCAACCCCAATCGAAGTTTCTCCATTGCCTTCAATATAAATAATTCGGTCTACAAATTGGATCACTCGCTCCAATCTATGTTCGGCAATTATTACTGTGACGCTGAGATCATGAACCAATCTATGTAAAACAGAGAGAACTTCCTCGGCAGCGATTGGGTCGAGTGCGCTCGTTGGTTCATCAAGCACTAAAACTTTGGGATGCATTACGAGTGCTGAAGCAATGGCAACTCTCTGCTGTTCGCCGCCACTTAAAGTCGCAATAGATCGACCGCGTAGAGCGCTGAGGCTGAGCAGATCTAAAACTTCCTCTATTCGCTTGCGCATCACATCGTGGGGAATATTGAGAGCCTCCATACTAAAGGCGAGCTCTTCTTCAACGATATCTGTAACAAAACCATTGATTGGGTTCTGCCCAACGATTCCAACAAGATGGGCGAGAGAACCTGGCTTTACACTCCTTGTCGATATTCCATCTACCGATATATCTCCAGCAAGTATTCCGCCAGTGTGATGGGGGACCAGTCCATTAATAAGTCGCAAGAGCGAGGATTTACCAGAGCCTGTCTCGCCCATTACGAGAACCATTTCACCTTCTTGAATTTCACATGAAAGATCTTCGAGGATTGTCTTTGTAGATTGAGGGTAAATGAGTGAGACGTTTGAAAAGGAAATCATTGAAGCACCATCGCGGCAGTCACAACTGATGCAAAAAGAATTGTCACGTTATCTCTCAATAACCATGGCTGAGGTCGATAGCGAGATCGGCGCCTGCTTACCCCGTACCCACGCGCATCCATCGCAGCGGCTAGTTGCAGAGAGCGAGATAGTGATTCTTCTAGAAGTGGAATGGCTATCGAGCGAAGGCGAATCCTTTCGAATCCGCGTAATTGTTGCGCTGTCCGAATTCTTTTAGCACTCGTGGCCAATTGCGGAAAGAGTGAGGTTGCAATGACAAGCGTCACCCCGATTTCATAAATAAATGAGGGAGCCACTCGCAATAATTTGTGAGGGCTAGTAAGCGAAGTAGCTGCTCCAAAAAGAGCAATGAGTGTTGCGATGATGATGCCCTCATGCAGAGATGAAGAAAGTCTTTCAAGGGTTACTACTCCGCCAATGCGAATACCGGGCATCCACGATGGCAGATCAAGAATCGGAAGGGTAAAAATCGGAGTCCCTGGAATAGGAACTCCGATCAATATTCCGACAATCGTTCTTATGGAAAGAATCATTGCTCCGATTCGAAGAGACAAGAGGAAACTGCTATTCCATGGTGATCCATCTTGCCGAATGTGAACTAACACCGCCAGCAGAGTCACAATCGCAAGAGCTACAAATGGATTGCTGAGAACGACAACACCAATGGCTAGAAGCAAGGAACTCAGCCATAAAGTAATTGGGTGCAGCGTCGCTTTCATAGAAATCAACTATTTCTTCATGAGTGCGGCAGGAGTTTGTATTTCCACGCCACATTCCTTCTTTGGATAGCCATTCAATCCACAAATCAAGCCTGATGAAGCTGATCGGACCTTTACTACTTGAGCCAATACATCGATGCCTTGAGAGCTCTTAGCAGTGGTCACGCATTGGACAATAGGCTTTTGTACTTTTTCTCCTTTAGGGGCATATGCGCGATTACCAAACTCAATAACTATCGCAATGCGTTTTGTATCTGAATCACGTTTAGTCTTTCCGCAGATGGCCGAGAAAGAAGGTTTCGTTGTAGGTGGAACTGAGGGAAGGTCATCACTACTAAAGACAAATGACCAACCTTCTACTGCACCATCGTGAATGTCGACAGTAGGTCCAGTCATTGCAGCCTTCCAGCTTTGTGCACCAGGGGCAGTTTGGAAATATCCCCAGTATCGCCAACCTTTAGATTCGGCCTGCGATGTAGGGATCGAAAAAGCTTGAGTTGAAATAAGCAATAGTGCGATTGCAATCTTGTGCGTAGATGAAATTCTCACAGTGTGAACTCCTAGAAGAAGAGTGTCACAGGGGTAGCTCGCTAGCCGTTGGCCAAATGCACCAAATACCTTTGGACTACACCCCGCAAACCTCGGCGGGTGTTGGTCAAATGCAAATATTCCAATAGGTAATCCGACTTGAAGTGTTGAATCAACACTCTTACGGTTGCGGGTCAGCGTCGGAATTGCACCGAACTTCCCCTACTGGGATATCTATTAAGTTGTGGCGCAACCAAACCATAGGCTGATGCTGTTTGCAACTCACCACGCTGCTAATAAGGTGGCACCATGGAATATAGACGCCTTGGCAGTAGCGGAATGTATGTATCAGAAATCTCTTACGGAAACTGGATTACGCATGGTTCCCAAGTTGAAACCGAGGCAGCAATTAAATGTGTGCGCGAGGCCCTCAATCAAGGAATAACTACCTTTGATACAGCAGATGTCTATGCAGGCACCAAAGCTGAAGTAGTTTTAGCTAAAGCGCTTAAGGGTGTTCGCAGAGAATCCTACGAATTATTTACCAAGGTGTATTGGCCAACAGGTCCAGGAAAAAATGATAGAGGTCTTTCTCGCAAACACATTATGGAATCCTGTAACGCCTCATTGAAGCGACTTAAA
>WLME01000039.1 GCA_009700365.1 Actinomycetota bacterium
AGATTCCAACGATGTCAATGTTCTTCACATCTTCGACATCAATGTGATCCCACTCAGAGAGAAAACCGCCTCGAGTCATTCCGGTATCGACTTCGAGATGAACTCTGGCATTCTTATGAGATGAAGCCTCTGAAATTTCCTTGAGAGCTGCCAAAGATGCTGCCGCTAATTCAATGTCAAGATCGATGGCTTTCTTAAAATCTGATCCAGGTTGAACTAACCACGCGAGGATGGGTGCATCGATGCCAGATTCTCGAAGTGCGATTGCCTCTTCAAGTAGAGCTACACCTAAATAGTCTGCCCCTGCGGAGAGTGCGGCTTTGGCTACAGGTACGAGTCCGTGACCATAAGCATCTGCTTTTACAACTGCAAGGAGTTTCGTGCCAGAGGATTCTTTCAGCATCTGAATATTGTGCTTAATCGCATTTAAATCAACGATTGCTTCTGCTCTCATCTTTCAACCACAACCATTGCAGATGCAATTCCAGCATCATGTGATAGCGAAAGATGTACATCGGCTCCATCGATTAGATCTGCGATCTCGCCACGAAAGAGAAATTCTGGTTTGCCATTAGGTTGGTTTATTACTTCAGCATCATGCCAGTGAAGTCCGTGATTTGGACTTAACGCTTTATACAGCGCCTCTTTGGCTGCAAAGCGAGCAGCGAGTGACTGTGCAGATTGAGTGCGTTCTGATTCGGTGAAAAGTTTCTCCCGCAATCCCGGAGTGCGCTCGAGGGATTCGAGGAACCGCGCAATATCTACGACATCGATTCCGATTCCATCAATCATGGGAGCGAGTGTATTAGCCCCTAGTGGAGTTGGCTATGAGATGGAAAGAATCGATCTATCGCGATGATGAGGACTAGGAGACTGCCTCCAAGTAACAATCCCCCAAGCAAATCGAGAAACCAATGTGTATTTCGTAGGAGCGAGACAGCGCACACTGTCATAGCAAGTAGGCCCACGCCCGCACTTGCTAGACGGCCGTTATATCTATTGACGTGCGCGTAGCGATAAATCAAATATGCAATTACTCCCCATATAAAGATCGCATTGGATGCATGGCCACTTGGGTATGACATTCCTCCTGCGTGCAAAATATCTAAGCCATCGCGAGGCTTGGTACGACCCAATCCATATTTAAACGCTCCGACAACTACATTAAGTGAGATAAATGAAAGAAGTCCGAGGTTGATAGGTCTCCACGTTTTAAATCGTCGCGAAATATAAATGGCGACTATCAGGAGGGCAATACCTGAAACACTACGCAGTCCTAGGTCATCGAGGCGTCTGACTAAAAAGCCAATGGTTCCTCGAAATCGTGGGTGCTCAAGATCATTGAGTTCGCGATCAATACGAACAAGAAATCCATCTGTAAGTACTTGATACGTGATGTATAGATACCCAAGAAAAAGTCCGGCTGCCCATTTGAGCGCGCGTCTCATTTGGCGATGGCGATGATCCACAATTGTTGGCATTGTTATTCGACAGTGACTGATTTAGCTAAATTACGAGGCTGATCAACATCAGTTCCGCGTGCAACTGCAATTTCATATGCAAAAACTTGAAGCGGCACCGTGGCAAGGATGGGCTGGAAAAGTGGTGATGCGACGGGAATGCGAATAATGTGCTCGGCGCCAATTACATCGGCACCTTCGGGAGCAATGACAACGACTCGTGCACCGCGCGCCTTTACCTCTTGAATATTGCTCAACATTTTTTCATCAAGTGCATTTTCATCCCCGGGAGGAAGAATTGCTATGACTGCAGTGCCTTCCTCAATCAGTGCAATAGGTCCATGTTTGAGCTCGCCACCGGCAAAACCTTCGGCGTGGATGTAGGCAAGTTCTTTTAATTTAAGTGCACCCTCAAGTGCAATTGGGTATTCGATTCCACGACCCAAGAAAAGTACCGTGTTGTTCTTTGTAAATTTGCGAGTTAATTCGCGAAGAGGTTCGATAGTTTCGAGAATTTGCTCAACTTTGCCTGGGAGTTCAAGCATTTCGTTGTACAGGCTCTGGACTTGTTTTTCTGCAAGAGTCGCACGAACCTGAGCCAATTTGAGACCGATCAGATACACGGCCACAATTTGAGTAACGAATGCCTTTGTTGAAGCCACTGCAATCTCGGGACCTGCATGGGTATAAAGCACTGCATCAGACTCGCGCGGAATCGTCGAAGAGTTTGTGTTGCAGACAGCAAGAACTCGGGCTCCACCTGCCTTGGCATGTCGCACCGCCATCAATAAATCCATCGTTTCACCAGATTGAGAGATAGCTATAACGAGGGTTTCTTTATCAACGATGGGATCTCGATATCGATATTCAGATGCAATCTCGACATCTACTGGAATCTTTGCCCACTTTTCAATCGCATATTTAGCCACCATTCCTGCGTGATAGGCCGTTCCGCATGCAATTACAGAAATTCGCTTAATACCTTTGATTTCTTCATCACTCATATGCAATTCATCAAGTTGAATTTGATTGTTATCACTCAGGCGTCCAATTAAGGTATCGGCTATAGCTTTTGGTTGATCGAAGATTTCCTTTAACATGAAGTGCGCGAAGCCACCCTTTTGTGCTGCAGCTGCATCCCAGGTGATTTCATATTCGCGAAGGGGAAGTGAGTTTCCATCCAGATCGCAAATTGTTATTGCATCAGGAGTAATAGTGACCACTTCATCTTGGCCAAGCTCTACAGCCCGCTTGGTGTAATCGATAAATGCTGCGACATCAGATGCCAAGAAGTTCTCGCCGTCACCAAGTCCTGCAACTAGTGGAGAATTTCTGCGGACACCCACGATGGTTTGAGGTGAATCTGCGTGGATTGCAAGGAGAGTAAAAGATCCACGAAGGCGCTTGACGGCAGCGCGCATGGCAGCGGTTAAATCTCCATTGTGTTCTTTACGAAGTTCAGAGAGTAGATGAGCTACAGATTCTGTATCTGTTTCAGATGAAAATTTATGTCCGCGCTTTTCAAGCTCTGCCCTTAGCTCTGAGTAATTTTCGATAATTCCATTATGTATGACTGCAAGCTTGCCCTCGTTATCTAGATGTGGGTGAGCATTTCGATCAGTTGGGCCGCCGTGAGTAGCCCATCGAGTGTGTCCTATTCCTGAATGAACAGTTGGCAAGTTCGCAGGAAGTGCTGCCTCGAGATTAGAAAGTTTGCCTGCGCGTTTTTCTACAAAGAGTGACGTGCCAGTGCCAAGTGCGATTCCGGCTGAGTCATAGCCACGGTATTCGAGACGGCGTAGCCCTTCAACAATGGGCGTGAATGCAGATTGTGGTCCTGTGTAACCCACGATTCCGCACACGAATTAGTTCCCCAGTTCTGCCTTAACGGTAGCAGCGAGTGATGCTGCGATTTCTTGTGCAAGGTTATCACTCGAGGCTTCAACCATCACTCTTACAAGTGGTTCAGTACCAGAGGCGCGAAGCAATACGCGTCCTTTGTCACCAAGAGTTGATTCTGCTGCCGTAACGGCTTGGGCAATTGCCATGGAGCTCTGCAATTTTTCCTTTGCAACATTTGGAATATTTATTAATACTTGAGGAAAGCGCGTCATGCTTGCAGCTAGTTCTGCAAGAGGTTTATTGGTGCGCACAACTTCTTGAGCAAGTTGGAGAGCAGTCAGGATTCCGTCGCCTGTATTTGCAAATTCGCGCATGATGAGATGGCCTGATTGTTCGCCACCTAATGTGAAATCACCTTCGAGCATCTTTTCAAGCACATAGCGATCACCGACTGCTGTTGTGATCACATCGATGCCTGCCTCTTTCATGGCCTGAATAAATCCAAGATTACTCATGACTGTTCCGACAATCGTGTTGGATTTGAGTGCACCCCGCTCTTTAAATCCACGGGCAAGGATCGTCATTATTGCATCACCATCAATAATGTTTCCATGTGCATCTACTGCAAGGCAGCGATCTGCATCGCCATCATGTGCAATACCAAAGTCAGCACCCTCGGCTACAACACGTGCTTGTAGATCTTCAAGATGTGTAGATCCGCAATTCTCATTGATATTCCATCCATCTGGCGCGTGATGAATTGCAACCACAGTTGCACCGGCTTTTTCATAAGCTTGTGGCCCAACGACAGATGAGGCGCCATTGGCGCAGTCGACAACAATCTTTAGATTGCGCAGGGGTGTAGAAACAGAAGAAAGTAAATGAGTTAAGTAGCGAGCGCTAGCTGTCTCATCAAAAGAAATACGTCCAACATCGCGGCCAGTAGGACGAGTCCATGGCTCTCCCATGCGCTTTTCAATCGCTGCTTCGATTGCATCATCGAGCTTTCCGCCACCGCGAGAGAACAACTTAATTCCGTTATCTGGCATTGGGTTGTGAGAGGCAGAGATCATGACGCCGAGATCAGCGCCAGATTCGCCAACGAGATAAGCAACTGCGGGAGTCGGTAGAACACCAACGCGATAGACATCGACACCTGCGCTAGCAAGACCTGCAGCTACTGCGGCTTCAAGGAATTCACCTGATGCGCGTGAATCTTGGCCAACGATTGCACGGGGACGTTTGCCCTTATTTGATGAACTTTCAACGAGGATATGAGCTGCAGCTACTGCAACATCGACAGCGATTTCAGCTGTGAGGGTTTCACCGTTGGCTAAACCACGAATCCCGTCTGTTCCAAAGAGAGCCATTTCAACTCCTTTGCAACAAACGGGATATCGAGAATAAAAGAATTAACGCTTTGAGTACTGAGAACGCTTACGCGCCTTCTTGAGGCCGTACTTCTTACGTTCGATAACGCGTGCATCGCGCTTGAGGAAGCCAGCCTTCTTAAGAGCTGGACGGTTAGCTTCTCTGTCGATCTCATTAAGTGAACGAGCAACTCCAAGACGGAGTGCGCCAGCTTGACCTGAAACTCCTCCACCATTGATGCGAGCAAAAACGTCGTAGTTATTCTCAGCGCCTACTGTGCGAAATGGTTCTGAGACAAGCTGTTGGTGAACCTTATTTGGGAAATACGCTTCAAGTGTCTTGCCGTTTACAACCCAACGACCTGTGCCAGGTACGAGGCGAACGCGAGCAACTGCTTCCTTGCGGCGACCTACGCCAGCGCCTGGAGCTGTGATTGCTTTGCGATTAGTTGCTGGTGCAGGAGTAGAAGAAGAGTAAGAAGTAGGTGTCTCTGTCTCGTCGATCTCGTTAAAAGTTGTATCTGACATATCTTTTTCTTATCCCTTACTTCGCTACTTGAGAAACTTGAGTGAATACATATGGAGTTGGAGCCTGTGCTGCATGTGGATGTTCTGGGCCTGCGTAGACCTTTAACTTTGATGCAACCTGTGCGCCTAGGCGGTTCTTAGGAAGCATTCCTTTGATCGCCTTTTCTACAGCGCGTGTTGGGTGCTTCTCAATGAGCTCGCCGTAAACAGTTGATGTTAAACCGCCTGGGAAACCTGAGTGATGGTGAGCAAACTTTGTTGTTGCCTTTGTTCCAGAGAGCGCAATCTTCTCTGCATTAATAACGATGACGAAGTCGCCCATATCCATGTGTGGTGCAAATGTTGCCTTGTGCTTTCCACGAAGAAGTACCGCCGCGTGTGTTGCAAGACGACCGAGCACAACATCTTGTGCATCGATAACGTGCCACTTACGATCGGCGTCGCCTGCCTTGGGGCTATATGTACGCATGCTTTATTACCTTCTTCTTTATGAGTTCTAGGTTCTTACGAGTCGCGCCTAGCTGGCGCAGGAGTGGAACTTTACCTTTTATGCGGGGGGTGGGTCAAAATGGCCTAAATCCCCCGCATGGAATCGCCTTTAGAAATCAAATACCGGCTCGGCAGACTCATAAACCTGGCCATTGGCTCCAAAAACAAGAAATCGATTAAATCCTCGGGTAAACCATCGGTCGTGGGTCACAGATAAGACTGTGCCCTCATAACGATCGAGGGCATGTTCAAGTGATTCAGCGCTTGCAAGATCTAAATTATCTGTTGGTTCATCGAGTAAAAGTAGAGTCGATCCTGAAAGCTCAAGGAGGAGAATTTGAAAACGAGCTTGTTGTCCCCCAGATAAAGATGAGAATTTCTGTTCTGCTTGTTTATCTATCTCATATTTACGAAGCACGCTCTTTGCCGGACCTAATTGCAGAGAATAGGTCTCCCAAAGAATTTCGAGAAGTGTCTTGCCTTCAAATTCAGGATGGGAATGCGTCTGAGCAAAGTAACCGATTTCCACTCGAGCACCAATCTTAAAATTGCCTGCATACTTCACGGTCGAGTCTCCAGAGATCAATCGGAAGAAGTGTGATTTACCTGTTCCATTCTTTCCAAGAACTGCGATGCGATCACCAAAGAAGACTTCGAAATTAAATGGCTCTGTCAGGTTTTCAATCGCTAAGTTTTCAAAGGTAAGAGCTCGTAACCCTGTGCGTCCACCACGAAGCCCAACTTTTACATCTTGTTCGACAGGGGGTGCTTCAGGTGCACCAGCTTCTTCAAACTTACGAAGTCTTGTCTGCATTGCATGGTACTTATTTGCCATATCGGGTGAACTCGCTGCCTGTACTTGCAGAGTTCGGACTAGATCAATCAGACGTTGATGTTCTTGTTCCCAGCGAAGTAGAAGCTCTGCAAATCTCTCATTTCGAGCCCGCCTGGCTTCGTGCCACGTATCAAATTTTCCGCCATGGATCCACGCTGTATTTCCATTGACACCTTGTTCGAGTGCAACGATACGTGTGGCCGTGTTCTGTAGAAGTTCGCGATCGTGACTTACAAATAAAACAGATTTTTTTGTCTCGGCGACTACTTTTTCAAGCCAGCGTTTGGATGGAACATCTAAGTAGTTATCCGGCTCGTCAAGGAGCAGAACTTCTTCAGGGCCCTCGAGGAGAGCACGCAGGACCAGCTTCTTCTGCTCTCCCCCAGATAGCGTATTTACTTTACGTTCTGCGACTTCATCAAAGGACTTTCCGAGCATCTCAGTGCAGCATTTATCCCAGATAACTTCGAAGTCATAGCCGCCGCAATCTCCCCAATCGATAATTGCTTGGGCGTAAGCCATCTGGCTCTTTTCAGAGCCATCTTCATTCATCACTTTTTCAGATTCAAGGATCTTTGCTGCGGCGTCGCGAATGCGAGCGGGAGCGACGGAGATAAGAATTTCGCGCACAGTGGTTTCATCGCGTACAGAGCCAATGAACTGGCGCATGACACCAAGCCCGCCAGTGATTGCGACGCTTCCTTGATCAGGTGAAATATCACCACAGATCATGCGGATCAGAGTTGTCTTACCTGAACCATTGGGGCCGATTAAGGCAACTTTTGCACCATCTCCAACACGAAATGAAACATCATTAAGAAGTACGCGCCCATCGGAGAGTGAATACTCCACACCTGAGACATCAATATGTCCCATTAACCGCTTCCATCCCGTTTTCCGATCGTGACCTTTGCGCGTTCAAGAAGTTGATCATCAGTTGGGTAGTCAACTTTATAAAGACTCAACCCACGAGCTGGGAATACGAGTGAATCTGATACTCGCTCTTTATTTGCAAGAAGCTCAGCCATCCAGCTCGGATCTTTGCGTCCATCTGCTACGCAGACTACGGCCCCCACAAGATTGCGCACCATCGAATAACAGAAGGCATCTGCTGCAACATCTGCGACAAGTAATCCTTCTTCAGTTCGCTTCCATTCGTATTTTTCAAGGGTACGAATTGTGGTTCCGCCCTGTCTAAATTTGCAGAAGGCCGCGAAATCATGATGCCCTAGAACTAAAGCGCTAGCTTCATTCATCTTCTCAACATCAAGAGGGCGATACCAAGAAGCAACGTCATAACGGGAAAGCGGCAAAACCACATCATTGTTATCTAAGATTTTGTAGATGTAGTGACGTCGAAGCGCTGAAAAGCGGGCGTGGAACCCAACGGGTGCATCGGTGACATTCATTATGCGAACATCCTCATCAAGAATCCGATTAAGTTTGTATCGCAGGTCCTTATAAGTCAGCTCTCCATCAAAGATGGCATCAGGGACATCGACATGAACTACTTGGCCGGTGGCATGCACTCCTGCATCTGTGCGTCCTGCAACAATTGATGCTGTATCCACACGCGAAATACGAGAGATTGCTTCTTCTACGAGATCTTGGATTGTTCGTCGATCCGGTTGTGCGCCCCACCCATAAAAATTGGTGCCGTCGTAGGCGATATCAAGTCTTAAACGACGAAACCCACTCTCAGGAAAGAGAGTGGGCTGCGCCATCGTAAGAGTGAGTCGGTTTACTTATCTGTTACGAGTTCGATCACTGCCATAGGAGCGTTGTCGCCCTTACGTGGACCGATCTTTGTAATACGTGTGTATCCACCTTCGCGGTTAGCAAAAGTTGGTGCAATCACTGTGAAGAGTTGGTGAACAACGCTCTTATTAGCGATACGCG
>WLME01000004.1 GCA_009700365.1 Actinomycetota bacterium
TCAGCAAAAAACATTTAAGTAAGAGCTGTACAAGTTAATAAGAAGCAGGACAGCAAGAGACAACTACATAGAGCGCTCATTTGTGGCCACCGCCGACCTTTCCATACATGTTAGGTCGGCAGCGACGTCCCTTCCCCGGCGTCGCTACCAACAAAGAGATCCGTCGGCCGGCGGTGACCAGAGATGAGTGTTCGAAGTTTTTGAAAATGCAGGCGAGTGAGAGAACGGGGAGAAGATGCAACACATATCTGTGATGCGCGATCGTTGCGTCGAACTACTTGCTCCTTCCATTTCTGCAACTGACAATCCTGTTGTTGTAGACGGAACTCTTGGTCTGGGTGGGCACACCGAAGCACTACTTCAAAGATTTGAGAATCTCACAGTCATTGGAATCGACCGCGATGAGATTGCTCTAGAGCGCGCCACCAAACGACTTGCTCCATTTTCTGACCGAATCAAAACTGCACATTGCGTCTTCGACCAAATTTCTAGCGTCGTAGAAGGCTTTGGTTATAGCCATATCAATGGCGCTCTCTTTGATTTAGGTGTCTCATCGATTCAGCTTGACGAGAGCGAACGCGGATTTTCATATTCTCAGGATGCTCCACTTGATATGCGCATGGATCGAAGCCGAGGAATCACAGCTTCTGAAATTGTAAATACTTATGAACCAGGCAAGCTTGTCCAGATTCTGCGCACGTATGGTGAAGAGAAGTTTGCAACCCGTATTGTCGAAAATATCGTGAAAGCTAGGGCGAAGGCTCCTCTTAACTCAACAACCGAGCTAGCAACTCTGGTGAAAGAGAGCATTCCTGCTGCTACTCGGCGCACTGGTGGAAATCCAGCGAAGCGAACTTTTCAAGCTCTGCGAATTGAAGCAAATGATGAACTTGGTGCAATTACTCGCGCTCTTCCCGATGCACTCGACTTATTGATGATTGGCGGGCGCCTCGTAGTGATGTCATTCCAATCCCTAGAAGACCGCATTGTTAAAGAGATTTTTACTCAGGCCTCGACGTCGAAATCACCTCGCAATCTTCCGGTTGAACTTCCCGAATACGCCGCAAAGTTTTCGCTTGTCTTCCGATCTAGTCAGACACCATCTGCCGAAGAGCTCGAATCGAATCCACGATCAGCATCGGTACGACTTCGTGCAATCGAGAGGGTGGCTGCATAATGTTGCTCGCAACCGCTCGAAAGACACCATCTCACGGTGCAACGAGTAAAACGTCAGCTGCCAAACCACGTAAAGCGAATATCGCAAAGAAGGCTGTCAGCGAAAGAACTGCTGAGGTTATTTCAGGGCTATTTCCAGAGATTACTCAAGGAACTCGCGCAACCCATAAGTTCTTTGCAATTTTTCTATCGACTGTTGGACTTTTCGGTTTTCTTGTTCTCCTGGGAGTAAACATTTTGCTAGCTCAGGATGCATTTACGCTTTCGAATCTTAAAGCTGAGGCGAAGATGGTTGCAGATCAGCGTGATGCGATCAATCGAAAGATTGACTCATATGCAGCCCCGGAAAACCTTGCAGCAGCTGCGACAGGTCTTGGAATGCGTCCATCGGCAACTCCGATTTTCCTAAATCTCACGCCGCCCGATACGGGGGTAACAAGTGGGTAATCTCCTTATTTCAAAGTCTCGTATCAAGATACTCATCATTCTAATTTTCGGACTATTCATTCTCCTCTCGTGTCAGCTCTTTCGCGTCCAAGTTGTCGAAGCGAGCAACTATCAAGCTAAAGCGGCAAGTGAGATGAAATCAACTCGCCTCATTCCCGCACCCCGAGGCGAAATCACAGATGTTAACGGCATTGCATTGGCTCGAAGCGTCTCTGCTGTCAGCATTGTCGTAGACCAAACTCAAATAACTGATCCTGACAAGGTCGCATCATTCGTTGCTCCAATCCTGGGACTTCCTATATCGGAAGTGCGAAATAGCATCACGGGGTCTCGCAAATATTCGATGGTCCTAAAGAATGGAACACCCGCAGTGTGGGATCGACTCACACAGGCAATTTACGATTACAACAAAGTATTAGATAACAAGAATTTTGATAAGCGCATTATTGGCTTCTTCCCAGAACGAACATACATACGCGACTATCCATCAGGTGAATTAATCTCCTCACTTATAGGTTTCGTACGTGCCGATGGAATTGGTGCAACCGGCCTTGAATCAAGCATGAATTCCATCATTACTGGAACAGATGGAAAGTATTCATATGCAAGTGGTTTCGGCGCAGAAATTCCAGGATCGCAGCGTGAAATTATTGCGGCAAAAGCTGGCACAAATGTGCGCCTGACAATTAATCGCGATGTGCAGTGGGTTGCAGCTCAAGCTATCGCCGACGAAGTAAAGAGTTCGGGCGCCTCAAGCGGAACCGTCATTGTGATGGATCCAAAGACGGGTGAAATCATCGCTCATGCAACAGCACCTTCATTTGATCCCAATAATACAAAGAATCTGACTTTAGACTTAATGCGCAATCCTTCAGTACAAGATGTTTACGAGCCAGGTTCAACGGGCAAGGTGATGACCATGGCCGCCGCTCTTGAAGAGAAGACTATTACGCCGACCACTGTATTTACCGTCCCAGATAAAATTAGACGCGGGGGGTCAACTTTTCACGATCACGATAATCACTCAACTGAACAATTGACAGCTTCAGGAATACTTGCAGTGTCGAGTAATACTGGAACTATTCAGGTTGGGGAGACAGTAAGCAACGACACTTTGTATTCCTACCTAAGAAAATTTGGAATTGGCTCAAAAACTAATTCAGGGCTACCTGGTGAATCCGCAGGGCTGTTACGTCCTGTTTCGAATTGGTCTGGAACAACTGCGCCAACCGTTGCTTTTGGCCAAGGATATTCTCTGACTGCAATGCAAGCTACGAGTGTTTTTGCGACTATTGCAAATAATGGAATACGAGTTTCACCAACAGTCATTGCAGGAACTAGCGACTCTGCTGGCCACTTCACTCCGAACACCACGCGTACAACGAGCCGCGTCATTAGTGAAGATACGGCTGTTAAATTGCGGTTAATGCTTGAAAGTGTTGTTTCTGCAAGGGGTACTGCTCCAAGCGCGGCAATCCCCGGATATCGTGTTGCCGGAAAAACCGGAACTGCAAGCAGATATGACCAAGCTACAGGTCGTTACTCAGGTTACACCGCATCATTTATCGGTTTTGCTCCTGCTGATGCACCTCGCTACGTTATAAGCGTTACTTTGCAAACTCCGCACAATGGCCACTTCGGTGGAGTTCTCTGCGGACCTGTCTTTAAGAAGGTAATGACATTTGTTCTTCAATCCGAACATGTGCCACCGACTGGAACGACAGTTCTCCCTGTTGCGTTAACGCAAGCAGATCTCTCTCACCCGCGAGTAACACAGGCAAGCGTTAAGAAGCAATGATTCGCCCAATCGAGACTTTCTCACTTTCGCTCGATGACGCCGCAGCGCTAGTGGGCGCAACTATTATTGGTGATGGGACTACCCTGATCACAGGTGCAACGCATCGCGATTCTGATGTCGAACTTGGCGATCTTTTTATTGCGATACCAGGCGCAAAGGTGCATGGTGCAACTTTTGCAGAAAGTGCGGCAGCACTCGGTGCAGTAGCGGTCATAACCGATGCAGTCGGCGCAACCATGTGTGCGAATATTCCAACTCTTGTCGTGAAAGATGTTCGCAAGGCGGGGGCGATAGTTGCGGCCTCTCTCTATCGGCATCCAACGCGCGATTTACATAGCATCGCTGTCACTGGTACCAATGGAAAGACCACAGTGACAACTCTGCTCTATCAAATTTTCGAGGCAGCTGGCCGTGATACAGGTTTAATCGGAACTGTTGAGACGAGAATTAGCAAAGATGCTTTCGAAAGCTCGCGGACCACCCCCGAAGCTGCAGAATTGCAGGCACTTGCGGCCACCATGCGCGAGCGTCATCTACGCCACCTAGTCATGGAAGTTTCAAGCCATTCGCTCACATTACATCGCATTGCGGGCTCTCACTTTGCCATTGCGGCTTTCACAAATCTCAGCCAAGATCATTTAGATTTCCATAAAGATATGGAGAGCTATTTCCTTGCCAAATCTTCACTCTTCACATCAGAGTACGCAGATGCAGGATTTATCTTTATCGATACAGTTTATGGAAAGCGCCTTGCAGAATCTGCAACCATTCCAACTGTTACGTTATCGCGAAGAAATAAGGATGCAACATGGCATTTCACGGATTGGCACAATACTTCGAGCGGAGTTGAATTTAGCCTTCGTGGTTCCGGCGGAATCTTGATCGAGACTCGCACCTCTTTATTTGGTGCTTTCAATCTTGATAACCTATTACTTGCATTGGCGATAGCTTATGAGTGTGGAATCGATCCAGTCGAACTCGCTGCAATTGTCCCGAATCTCACTGGAGCACCTGGCCGTTTAGAACCAGTCGTTCTCGGACAGGACTACAAGGCTCTCGTTGATTACGCACATTCTCCTGATGCGGTCGCTAGCGTTTTATCGGCAGTTCGAGAATTTACTGATGGAAAAGTAATTGCTGTACTTGGATGCGGTGGCGACCGTGACTCTTCTAAACGCCCGCTGATGGGGCAAGCACTTCTCGATGGAGCAGATATCGCAATATTTACAAGCGATAACCCTCGATCCGAAGATCCCACAGAGATTCTGACACACATGACATCTGGCTTATCTGTAATCCAACCGTCATGCATCATCGAAGACCGTGATTCAGCAATTCGTTTTGCTGTATCAGTAGCAACTCGTGGTGACACAGTTTTGATTTTAGGCAAGGGGCATGAAAGTGGTCAGGAAATCGCGGGTCTCATAACGCCTTTTGATGATCGCCTTAATCTCGCAAGAGCAATCGAGGAAACGCCATGATTGCAATGAAGGCCTCTGAGATAGCGGCAGTAGTGGGCGGAACCTTGCATGGCGATGATGTTTTAGTCACGAAGGCACCTGCGGTCGACTCACGGAATGCTGAAAAAGGCTCAATTTTTCTCGCAATCCAAGGAGAGAATGTTGATGGACATGATTTTGTCTCTGATGCATTCGCCCATGGTTCTGTATTGGCGATTACCTCCAAGAAAGTAGAACAGTCGCACATCCTTGTCAGTGATGTTGTAATTGCATTAGGTAAATTGGCCCAACATGTACGAAGCAATTTACTGAATTTAACTGTTATCGGCATTACCGGATCTCAGGGAAAGACCACGACAAAAGAATTACTTACTTCAATCTTGAGTTCAGCTGCATCAACAATCGCCCCTCATGGAAATTTCAATAATGAGATAGGTGCGCCTATTTCACTCTTGCAATGTACCGAGGAGACTAAATACTGCATCGTAGAGATGGGTGCAAGACACCCGGGCGATATTGCCCATCTATGTTCAATTGCGCAACCAAATATCGGAGTAGTTCTAAAAGTGGGGACTGCGCACGTAGGAGAATTTGGTTCGGTCGAAGCGATTGCGAAGACAAAATCTGAGCTCATCTCCTCTCTTGAATCAGAAGGTATTGCGATTCTCGGGACCTACGATCCATTCACGCCGACTATGGCAAAGCTTCATAAGGGAAAGAATTTAACTTTTGGAGAAGGCGCCGAGTGCGATATTCGAGCAACTGATATTGAAGTCCGCGAAGGCCGCGCCCACTTTGATTTGGTTACTCCCGAAGGTCGAAGCGCCGTGGGCCTTCGCATTGTGGGGCTGCATCAAGTTTCAAATGCCCTCGCAGTTGCAGCAGTTGCAACGGTTTTAGGATTCTCACTTGATCAAATCGCAAGTGGATTATCGACTGCAGAGTCACATGCTAAATGGCGCATGGAGATTCAAGAATTGCCATCCTTAGTTCTCATTAACGATGCGTATAACGCGAGTCCTGAAGCAATGGCAGCGGCGCTGCAGACTCTTCTCCTCTTTGCCCAGGAGCGCGGGGGAGAATCGTGGGCTTTTCTTGGAAAAATGCATGAGCTCGGCGAGTCATCGGATGAAGACCATGCCGCTATTGGCACCCTTGCCTCAGAACTGGGAATAGACCACCTAGTCTGCGTTGGAGCAACTGAATTTGCTGCCGGTATTGCATCAACGAGTGCAACAGCAGTGCATCAGTGCGCAGATATCGCTGCTGCAGTTGATATTGCGCGCAATATCAATAAGGGTGATGTGGCATTGGTAAAAGCATCACGCTCAGAAGGTCTAGAGCGGCTCGCAGACGCAATTTCAGCGCAATGGATTAGCAGTATGAAAGATGGTGAAGAGATATGAGATTGATTTTAGTTGCTGGTGCGCTTGCACTCATCTTCTCACTTTTCGGTACACCAGCTCTTATCAAGGTGCTTGCTCGCCGCGGCTATGGACAATTCATTCGCGACGATGGCCCGTCAACGCATCATACAAAGCGCGGAACGCCAACTATGGGCGGGATCATCATTATTTTTGCATCTCTGATTGCATATCTCTGCGCACATCTCGTAACTGGCAACAGCATAAGCATTTCGGCAGTATTAATCTTTGGTCTGGTCATTTCTCTCGGCTTAGTCGGATTTATTGACGACTACATGAAAGTTTCACGACAAAATTCTCGCGGAATAAGTGGAAAACAGAAGATTGCTGGGCAAGTGTTTTTTGCTGCCCTCTTTGGATATTTAGGAATTCATTTCCCAGATAGCGAAGGGCTTACTCCAATTTCTCACAATCTCTCGACTGTTCGAGATACAAGTATTTCACTTGGAGTAATTCTTGTAGTCGTGTGGGTCGCATTTATGGTGACTGCAACTAGTAATGGCGTAAACCTCACCGATGGACTCGATGGTTTAGCAACGGGTGCGTCGGTAATGACTTTTCTTGCCTTTGTTTTGATCGGGGTCTGGGAGTTTGGTCAGAGTTGCGCAATCGTTGCATCGGGAAATTGCTACAACGTCCGCGATCCACTTGATTTAGCTGTACTAGCTGCCGCCTTTGCTGGGTCTTGCACCGGATTCCTGTGGTGGAACGCTTCGCCTGCAAAGATATTTATGGGAGATACCGGCTCTTTGGCGTTAGGTGGAGCACTTGCTGGGCTCGCAACTTCTCTCCGCGTTGAGTTGCTACTCATTCCACTCGGCGGCCTCTTTGTCATTATTACTCTTTCGGTAGCACTCCAGGTCATCTACTTCCGGTTAACGGGTGGAAAACGACTCTTTAAGATGGCGCCGTTGCAGCATCACTTTGAACTCAAAGGTTGGGGTGAAGTAACGATCGTTCTTCGTTTCTGGATTATTGCTGGCCTCTGTATTGCCTTTGGACTTGGATTGTTCTATACCCAATGGGTGGCAGGTTAATACTCCAATGCCTCAAGACCATTATGAAAACTTGCGCGATAAACGAGTACTTGTCGCAGGCGCCGGAATTACTGGCATCGCTTGCGCCAAAGCTTTAGAACGTAAAGGCGCGGTAGTAGCTATTGTTGATGAAAAAGTTTCTGAACTTGAAGGTTTTAGAGTCTTTGAACCCGTCAAAGTCACCATCAGTGATTTTGATTCACTTTTGGTTTCTCCTGGCTGGCGCGAAGATCATCCGCTGATTGTAAGAGCCAGAGAAGCGGGCCTCACAATAATTAATGAGATTGACTTTGCATGGAGTCTCAAGAACCAATCGCAGAAATGGTTAGCGCTTACTGGAACTAATGGAAAAACCAGCACTGTCGAACTCGCAGCAGAGATGCTGCGCAGAGGTGGAATAAGCGCCATTGCGTGTGGCAATGTCGGAACTACCGTCATCGAATCCGTTGAGTCGACAGAAAATTTTGATTACTTGGTCCTTGAACTCTCATCATTTCAACTTCACTGGGCAGAAGATCCCACCTTTGTCGCATCTGCAATTCTTAACATCGCCGAAGATCATGTGGACTGGCATGGTTCCTTTGATGCCTATGCTCGTGACAAAATTTCAATTCTTGAAAAATCCACTACGGGAATACTCAACGGGGATGACTCAGAGATAGTTGTCCGCACCTCCCACTGGAAGGGAAGAAAGGTTTTCTTCTCCCTTGATACCCCAGCGCCCGGTGAGATCGGCGTAGTGGAGGAATTGCTCGTGGATCGTGCTTTTGTCGCCGATACTCAAGAAGCAGCAATGTTTTCTGAACTGAACGAGGTTAAACCCACTGTCCCGCACAATGTATCCAATGCACTTGCTGCTGCAGGACTTGCTCGAACCGCTGGAGTAACTCACGAAGCAATCCGTGAGGCGATTGTGGCATTTACTCCAGGCAAACACCGTATTGAAAAGGTGCTAGAAAATAACGGCGTCACATGGATCAATGATTCGAAAGCAACAAACCCTCACGCAGCTGCTGCCTCGATCATGTCTTCACTATCGGTGATTTGGATTGCAGGCGGATTAGCTAAAGGGGCCACGATGGGTGAGCTCATCGAGCGGGTCAAATCTAGGGTTCGTATTGCAATTCTTATAGGTCAAGATGGAAATCTTATTGCGCAAGAGATTCGTCAGAGAGCCCCGCACATTGAAATTGTAGAAATCCAGACTCCTCAAAGTTATCAGCGTGGAGCAGAAGATAATTCTTTGATGGAAGCAGTTGTCAGCGCTGCGCAATCCCGCGCGGTATCTGGCGATACCGTTCTTCTGGCACCTGCATGCGCGTCAATGGATCAATTCATTTCATATAGTGATCGAGGCGAGAGATTTTCAGCAGCGGTAGAAAAGGTGATTAATAATGGTAAATAAGACAGATGTAACTTTTCTAGCAAAGCCTGTAAATCACTTGTACATGCTGCTTGTCAGTGCAGGTTCGCTGACCTTCCTTGGTCTCGTCATGGTTTTCTCGGCATCCTCTATTCACGCTATCGATACCAAGGGGACCGCATTGGCTGTAGTTCTTCGCCAATTGCTCTTTGTCGCGATTTCAATTCCCCTTGCTATGTATTTATCTAAATTACCAGTGGCGCGATGGGAGATAGCAGGTCGATTTGGCATGCTGATATCAATTGCGCTGCTGACTGTGATCCTGATTCCAGGTGTTGGCAAGACTGTCAATGGAAATACAAACTGGATTGATTTAAAGATTATTGATGTTCAACCCAGCGAAATTTCAAAGTTTTTCATGATTCTGTGGGCGAGTTTCCTTCTTGCTCGAAAAGAGAAGAGTGGGCGCTTTAATTTCAATGTCTTCTCCCTAATCGGTCCTGGCTTCCTTGTGATCATTGTTCTCGTCATGGCAGGAAATGACCTTGGTACATCATCAGTACTAGCGGCGATACTTGCAGGGCTGCTCTTTGTTTCAGGAATAAAATTGAGAGTCTTTGGAGCATTTACCGCACTCGGCGCTGCGGTTTTAGCCGGATTTATAGCAACGTCCGGTTATCGCGCAGCTCGCTTTCTAGTATTTCTTGATCCCTTTGCACCTGCTGATTACAAGTATGCAGGGTGGCAACCAGCACATAGTTTGTTAGGTCTTGCAAGTGGAGGCCTTTTTGGAGTCGGACTTGGTGGAAGCAGACAGAAGTGGGGAAATCTCGCTGAAGCTCATACGGATTTTATTTTCTCTGTAATAGGTGAAGAGCTTGGGCTGGTCGGAACTTTGGCTGTCATTCTCTTGCTCTGTGTTCTTATCTACTCAATTTTCCGAATCGCACTTCGCGCACAGGAACCGATGGTCCGTTACGGATGTGCCGGAATCGCATGCTGGATTACGGTCCAAGCATTTCTAAATATAGGTTCTGCGACCAGCGTTCTTCCAGTCGTCGGAGTAACACTTCCACTAGTTTCATACGGAGGTTCAGCTCTCGTGGCAACTATTTGCGCAATTGGATTCGTAGCAGGCGCCGCTCTTCGCGACCCCGAGGTCAGAAGTGAGTTAATCAAGAAGAAGAGTAAAAAGTGACACGAGTAATCTTTGCAGGCGGTGGTACCGCAGGTCATGTCGAACCTGCATTAGCTGTCGCCCGTGAATGGCGCCGGAATAACCCAGATTCCGATATTTTATTTCTAGGAACTAAAACCGGGCTTGAAACCCGATTAGTTCCGGATGCTGGTTTCTCTCTTACATTGATAAGTAAAGTAAAAATCGCTCGCACATTTTCACCATCACTTTTCATTGCGCCATTCATTTTGATTCGATCAGTAGTTCAATGCGCTCGAATTCTTCGTAAGGCAGATTTACTTGTTGGTTTTGGCGGTTACGTTTCAGCGCCTGCTTACATGGCGGCTGCCCTTACACGCACCCCGTTCGTAATACATGAAGCAAATTCCCGTCCTGGAATTGCAAATAGAATTGGAGCGCAACTCACCTCCTTTAGAGCGGTAACTCACCCAGTTCCTGGCGGCGCACTTTCTAGCGCTCTTCTTACTGGTCTCCCACTTCGAGAAGATGTCGCAAGCGCTTATCGCGCTGCACAAAGTGATTGGCAGGCAACTCGAGCCCAGGCAAAGAAGTCACTTGGATTTTCAGAATCTGATCCCCTCATCTTTATATTTGGAGGTTCGCAAGGTTCACAAGCGATTAATGCTGTTATTGATCAATCAAAGAGAGAATTGACCGAGCGAGGATTCCGAATTCTCCACGGGGTGGGTGCCAAGAATGCGCTACCAACCTCAATAGATGGTTATCGCGCAGAGAATTACATACAGGATATGGCTACTGCCTACCTTGCTTCAGACATCATCATTTCTCGAAGCGGCGCAGTCACCTGCGCAGAAGTAAATACGCTTGGAAAGTTTGCACTTTTTGTTCCTCTGCCAATTGGCAATGGAGAACAAGAGTTAAATGCTCTCGATTTAGTATCCCAATCTCGCGCCGAAGTTATCTCGCAAAAGGAATTCACCTCTGGGTGGTTACTTACGCATATCGGAAGATTGTTACAGCAGAGCCAGGCAGCTCCTGTAGCGGGTTCATCTCTTGATATGGAAGCGGCAACTAAGATTGTGGCTCTCATGGACCATGCAATCTCGGGCGGTAAGTAATGAATTCCTTGCGGGGTAAGAAAGTTCATTTCATCGGCATCGGTGGTTCTGGAATGAGCGGACTCGCAAGAATTGCACTCTCAGATGGTATTTCTGTCACTGGTTCTGATGCCAAAGACTCTTCCGTTCTGGCAGCACTTCGCGTACTTGGAGCAGAAGTATTTTCAACTCATGAAGCCTCGCATGTAAGAGATGCCGATGTGGTTATTTATTCAACGGCAATATCAGCTTCAAACCCTGAGTTGAGTCACGCAGTAGAGCGTTCAATTCCGATTCTAACTCGCGCCCAAGCGCTGGCTCTTTTGATGCAAGGTTCAAAAAGTATTGCGGTAGCAGGAACCCATGGGAAGACGACAACATCATCAATGATGACCGTTGCGCTGCAAGCATGTGGAGCCGATCCTTCCTTTGCAATTGGTGGAACCTTGACCGCATCTGGCTCTAACGCTCACCGCGGCACGGGAAGTATCTTCGTCGCTGAGGCTGACGAATCTGATGGCTCATTCGTTGAATACAAACCACTTGCTGCGATTGTCACCAACATCGAACACGATCATGTTGATTTTTTTCAGACACCAGAAGCTGTAACAGAAATTTTTGATCGTTTTGCCCACACAATCTCGCCTGAAGGATTCCTTATTTATTGTGCTGATGATGAAGGGGCGAAGCGGTTAGGAGAATCTGTAATTTCTTGCAGACCTGTCTCTTACGGCGAAACAGAGGGATCGGATTTACATATAGATCAGATTGTTTTAAACCCCATGAGCTCTTCCGCTCGGGCAATGTGGAAGGGAAGAACTATTGGAACACTCGAACTCCAAGTACCTGGCCACCACAATCTGCTGAACGCCGCCGCATGCCTTGCGATGGGCCTTTCACTGGATCTTCCTGCGAATCAACTTCTGACAGGGCTACATAATTTCCATGGCGCAGGACGACGATTTGAACTTAAGGCCACTGAGCACGGCATACGCATTATTGATGATTACGGTCATCACCCCACTGAAATCACTGTAACTCTTGTTGCGGCTAAACGTTATGCAGGAGATGGAAAGGTAATAGTCATCTTCCAGCCACATCGTTTTTCCCGCACTCAAGCTTTTCTCAATGAGTTTGCGACATCACTTGATCTTGCAGATGATGTGACGCTCCTAGAAATATATGCGGCAAGTGAAAAACCAATACCCGGAATTTCATCTGCACTTATTGCGGAAAGAATGACTAAAGGACATTACATCCCGAACTTTGCACTAGCCGCAGAGAGAGTCATTGAATTAGCTAAACCAGGAGATGTGATTTTGACCCTTGGAGCCGGAGATGTGAATTCTCTTGCACCGATTATTGCCGAAGGATTGCAACGCCGTTTTGCGTAAACTACCTCGCTTCTCGCTCTTTACGGCTCTGACCGTCGTGATCTTTTCCGCACTTGTATACCTATTTGCGTGGTCCTCAATTTTTTCTGTTTCTCATATCTCGATTACCGGTGCACCTACGTCAGATAGCAAAGAAACTGTGATGCAGATTCTCGATATTGCGCCAGGTGAAAAAATGGCGCGAGTTGAACCACATGTCATTGCAACTCGAATCGAGTCGATAGATTGGGTGAAGTCTGTTGAGATTTCTAGACATTGGCTGAGTGGACATGTAGAAATAGTTCTCTCTCCACGGGTACCGACTGCATATTTCAAAGGCGAGACCATCGATGCGACTGGGAAATCATTCGCTCTTCCCGGATTTTCAGGGGGGACTCTGCCCATCGTCATTGCATCGAAACCAAAGATTGGCTTGGCCGCGGCCGCCCTCTTTGAAAATCTCCCGCCGGCATTCAAGTCGAATGTAGTGACGATCTCAGCTCATGACACTTCGAATTATTTACTTCACATGAATATCGACGGCCGAGATCTTCGCATCTCTTGGGGCAAAAATGAGGAGACAACCCTGAAAATTGAAGTAATAAAGGGACTTCTAGCACTCCCGGAAAATAAAAATATTCGACGAATCGATGTAAGTGCTCCACACGCACCTATAGTGAAGTAAGACAGTGTTGTTGTAAGTGTTGTTGTATGTCGCCACAATCAATCAATCTAAGATTCAATGTAAGGTTGAGAAAATAGTTCGTGGCGGTCTTTGATTACTTCTTCTTAACGCCATACGTTGCCGCCATTAGAGAGATCAGAATTGTAATTCTCAAGTAGAGGTTTACTGTTCTTAAGGGGGACTCACGTGGCTGCACCACAGAATTACTTAGCTGTTATCAAAGTTGTCGGCATTGGTGGCGGCGGAGTAAACGCAATTAATCGAATGATTGATGTTGGATTAAAAGGCGTTGAGTTCATTGCAATCAATACAGATGCACAACATCTATTGATGAGTGATGCAGATGTAAAACTAGATATTGGTCGCGCATCAACGAAAGGTCTTGGCGCAGGTGCTGCTCCTGAAAAGGGAAGACAAGCTGCAATTGATCACACTGAAGAAATTGAAGAGATTCTTCGCGGCGCAGACATGGTTTTTGTTACTGCAGGTGAGGGTGGCGGAACTGGTACAGGCGGCGCTCCAATCGTTGCAAAGATTGCACGCGATCTTGGTGCACTCACCATTGGTGTAGTGACAAAACCATTTTCATTTGAAGGAAAAATTCGCTCTCGTCAGGCCGAAGAAGGAATTGAACTTCTTCGCGAACACGTCGACACTCTTATCGTTATCCCTAATGATCGTCTGCTAGCAATATCAGATCGCGCCATTACTGCAGTTGATGCATTTAAGAGCGCAGACCAAGTATTGCTATCTGGTGTTCAGGGAATTACAGAAATCATTACTCAGCCAGGTCTCATTAATTTGGACTTCGCCGATGTAAAGACTGTAATGACCGATGCAGGTTCAGCGCTTATGGGAATTGGTTCTGCTCGCGGAGAAAACCGTGCGACGCGTGCAGCTGAACTAGCAATTTCAAGCCCACTTTTAGAAGCCTCTATTGATGGCGCAATGGGAGTTCTCTTATCTGTTGCTGGAGGATCCGATCTCGGACTCTTTGAAATTAACGAGGCGTGCGAACTTGTTCAATCAGCTGCCCACCCAGATGCTCGAATCATCTTCGGAACAACTATCGATGATGCCCTAGGCGATGAGGTTCGGATTACTGTGATCGCAGCAGGCTTTGCGGGCGGGGAGCCAAAGAAGGTTGATATGCCAGTCATCAATGCCACCACTTTGGGTGGTGTTGCGGATCCAATTCCTGCAAATGATCCATTATCAGTTGCACTCGATTTAGATTCATCAGCTCCACGTAAGCGCATCACCTTTGAAGAATTGGTTTCTGAAGATGAAATTGATGTTCCAGATTTCATGAAGTAATTCCAGCTTAATGAAGTATCGCTTTACCAATCGCACCGGCGGAAATAGCACCGGTGCTTTTGCGTATTTAAACCTGGGTACTCACGTGGGTGATGATCTAGGAGCTGTACAGTCAAATCGAGAGTTGCTTACTCAAGAATTTGGTCCAATTCAATTTATGAGCCAAGTTCATGGCAACCGCGTCGCAGTCATAGAGTCGTTCACTGATGTGGATCCGACTTGCGATGCACTTGTCACTGGTATCCAAGGGATTTCACTCGCTGTGCAGGTTGCAGATTGCATACCGCTTCTGTTGCACTCACCGCAGTCAATAGCAGCAGTGCATGTGGGACGCAAAGGTCTTCTTAATGATGTCACTCTTAGCGCTCTAGAAATAATGAGAGCGATGGGTGCAGATCAGATTACCGCCATCATTGGTCCATCGATTTGCGGTAGGTGCTATGAAGTGTCAGAAGAGATTTATCGCGAAGTAGTGGCTCAACATCCTGAAGCAAGATCCGAGACAAAGAGCGGCACCCTTGCTCTTGATTTGTCTGCAGCGCTCTGCAAAGTTCTCGAAGGTGAAGGTTTAACAATCATTAACGAAGGTCGATGTACTGTCGAAGATTCGGAACTATTTTCTTATCGTCGTGATGGCGCAACGGGCCGTCAGGCTGGGATCATCTGTCTATGACCCGACAAGATGAATTAGCTGCCAATCTTGCATCGGTGCAGGCTCGTATTACTAATCCAGATGTCACCTTGATTGTCGTAACAAAGACCTACCCCGTAAGCGATGTAGAAACCCTAAAGGCTCTTGGAGTCACTCATTTTGGAGAGAATCGAAACGAAGAGGGCATCGACAAGTCGGCGATTGTCGATGCAACCTGGCACTATCAAGGTGAAATTCAGAGTCGAAAGTTAAGAGATATCGCTCGTTGGGCAGATGTTATTCATTCACTTGATAACGCAAGTCATATCACCAAATTAGATGCGGTTGCAGATCGAATCATTGAAGTTTTCCTTCAGCTCTCACTCGATGGCGATCCCAATCGTGGGGGAGTTGGCGAATCTGAGCTACCCGAGCTGGCAGAACTTGTTCTCTCATCGAAACATTTACATTTAATGGGGTTGATGTGCGTCCCTCCGGTTTCATCCACGCCACAAACTGCCTTTTCCCAAATCTCTGATATTCATCACAGATTCATAGCGAGATACCCAGGATCTGCTTCGCTCTCTGCAGGGATGTCGGCAGACTTCGAAATAGCAGTCGAATTTGGTGCGACACATATCCGCGTAGGTAGCTCAATCCTCGGCTCTCGTACGGCTCGCTAGTAACCTTGGAGCATGTCAGCACTCAATAAAATGATGGGCTTCTTAGGCCTGGTCGATACAGATGAAGAGACCACAGTTACTGAAGTTCCAAGCCGTGCAGCTGTTGCTCGTCCAACTCGCGAACGCACTGGCGTGACCGTTCTGGGATCTCATCAGCCGGTCCAACGCACGTCGGCTGCGCAACCAGAATTAATTGAAGACGCATCTTCTTCTTACAACATCATTACCTTGCAACCTCGTTCATATTCTGAGGCTCGAAAAGTTGGAGAGTTTTACCGCGAAGGAAACCCAGTCATCATTAACTTAGATGACATGGAAGAAGGCGAACGCAAACGCCTCGTTGACTTTGCCAGTGGTCTTGTTTTTGGGCTCAATGGGCGCATTGAACGAATCAGCCTCAAGGTTTTCTTGCTCTCACCTGCAAATGTCAATGTGAGCAATGAAGATAAGACAGCTGCGCAAGCAACTTTCTTTAACCAGAGCTAAATTAGATTCTCATGCTCTCCTCGATACTTATTCAATTACTTGGCCTATTTAAGTTAGCCCTCTTTGCCCGAATCATTATTGATTATGTCCGAATGTTTGCGCGCAATTGGCATCCAAATCCGATATTCATTGCGATTTTCGAATTCATCTACTCCATTACAGATAAACCAATGCGTTTTGTACAGCGCTTCATCCCACCGCTACGTATCGGCGGGGTCGCCCTAGATCTTTCCTTCATCGTGTTGTTGATTGCAATTAATATTGCTCAAACTGCAATTCACGTAATTCTGTAATTTCCTAAGCTTTAGAAATCCGAACTCCAACGCCTAGCTCGCCGTCTTCGAGAACCACAGATTGATCGAATTCAAATTTCAGCGCCAGGACCTCATCAGAAATATGCAAAGCGCTCTCTGAAATTGTATCTACGAGATTTTCAGGAGCATTCCAACGAACTTCAATGCGGTCTGAGATATCGAAGCCTTCGCTCTTTCTACGTTCTTGAATTAGACGAATCACCTCACGAACATTGCCCGATGCAATGAGTTCGGCTGTTAAAGCCAGGTCGAGAGCGACAGATTCCCCATCGTGGCTGGCGACCATCCATCCGCTCTTTGGGACTTCGGTTATTACGAGGTCATCGAGTTCAATCTCGAAATCTCCTAGCTTGGCCTTACCGCTAGAGCGGAGTCCCTTTACGAGTGCCGTTGCATCCGCTGCAGAGACTAACTTGGCAACATCTTGGACTGCCTTTCCATACTTTGCACCAAGAGATTTGAAGTTAGCTTTCACGGATATATCAACCAGGTCTCCATCTGCATCAGCAATATCTTCAAGGTCGATGACATTGAGCTCATCAGAAATTTGATCCTTCATATCATCTGGGAGTTGCGCCCAACCTTGTGCAGAAATAAGCGCGCGTTGTAATGGCTGACGAATCTTGATGGCAGATTCAGCTCGAGCTGCACGACCGAGTTCAACAACTCGTCGAGTCATTGCAACTTGTGCATTGAGTTGGGTGTCGACCAACTTAGAATCAGAAATTGGGAAATCAGTCAGGTGTACAGACGTTGCGGCAGCTGGATCGGCTACACGAACTAGAACCTGCCATGTGTGTTCTGCGATAAATGGAACCATCGGAGCCAGTAGTTGTGTAATTGTTGTAAGGCATTCATGCAAGGTGGCAAGTGCTGCGACATCACCATCCCAGAAACGACGTCTTGAACGTCGAACATACCAATTCGAAAGATCATCGATGAATCGAGCAAGTACTTTTCCAGCACTCTGTGAATCAAAATCGTTATATGCCTGATCTACTTCAGCGACAAGTGCGTTGAGTTCACTCATTATCCACTTATCCATCATCGAACGATTTGCGAGAGCAGGGCTCTGCGAAAGTTCGAAGTTGGAGGCTTGTGCATAGAGGGCATGAAATGAAATTGTGTTCCAGTATGTCAATAACGTCTTGCGCACGACGTCAGAAATTGCATCGTGGCCAACTCGCCGTGCAGACCAAGGCGAACCGGCGGCGAGCATGTACCAGCGAACTGCATCTGCGCCATGTTGATCCATAAGTGAAATTGGTTCAAGGACATTGCCTAGATGCTTGCTCATCTTGCGACCATCTTTATCAAGGATGTGCCCAAGACAGAGGACGCTCTTATACGAACTTTCATCAAAGACCAAAGTTCCGATTGTCATCAGCGTGTAAAACCAGCCGCGGGTCTGGTCGATAGCCTCGCAGATAAAGTCAGCTGGGTATGCAGCTTTAAACTTCTCGACCGAACCTTCTTTATGTGGATACCCCCACTGAGCAAATGGCATTGCTCCTGAGTCATACCAGCAGTCGATAACTTCAGGGACACGAACCATCGTGGCCGAACATTCTTCACACGCAAAGGTAATGTCATCGACAAAGGGGCGATGCGGATCTAGATTGCTGAGTTCTTGCCCGGCAAGTGCGCCGAGTTCTTTCAGCGAATCGACGCAAATCTCATGCTTATTTTCACATCGCCAGATAGGCAGAGGAGTTCCCCAGTAACGATTACGCGAAAGTGCCCAGTCAATATTGTTGTTGAGCCAATCGCCATAACGTCCAGTTTTAATTGTCTCGGGATGCCAGTCGGTCTTTTCATTTTCACGGATTAATTCATCTTTTATTGAAGTAGTTCGGATGTACCACGATGGTTGCGCATAATAGATAAGTGCAGTGTGACAACGCCAGCAATGTGGGTACTCGTGCTCGTATGGCTGATGCTTATATAAAGCACCTGCCGCCTTCAACTCCTTTACCAGAGGCTTATCTGCATCTTTAAAGAACATTCCACCAACCACAGGAACTTCAGGCAGGAATGTTCCATCTGGTGCAATCGGATTAACCACGGGCAATCCGTAGGATCGACAGACTTGTAAGTCATCGGCGCCAAATGCGGGGGATTGGTGAACTAGTCCAGTTCCATCTTCGGTGGTGACATATGTTGCAAGAACTATGAAATGAGAATCTGGAATATCGAGATAATCAAATGGGCGCGTGTAAGTAATGCGCTCTAGATCCTTGCCCTTAATGGTCTTGAGAATTTGGTGCTCGCCCGCAACCTTGGAAAGCAATGGTTGCGCAACAACAAGGACTTCACTTGCATCGTCAACTGTTGCTTTGACTACGACATAATCAACATCGGGATGTACTGCAATCGCAGTATTTGAAACAACTGTCCAAGGTGTAGTTGTCCAGACAAGGAAAGAGGCCTTTAAATCTGCGAGTTCGCCTGATGTCGCAGGGAAACGTAGAAATACTGAAGGATCAACTACCGTTTCATAGCCTTGAGATAGCTCGTGATCTGAGAGTCCGGTTCCGCAACGAGGGCAGTACGGTGCAACTCGATGATCTTGTACAAGCAGCCCCTTCTTCCAAATCTCTTTAAGGCTCCACCACACACTTTCTACATATTCAGGCGCCATAGTCCAGTAGGCCTTATCGAAATCGACCCAGAATCCCATTCGCTCTGTCATTGTGGTGAATGCATCAACGTGTCGCGTTACAGATTCACGACATTTATCGTTGAAGGGAGCAATTCCATATTTTTCAATGTCGCCCTTACCTGAAAAACCAAGTTCCTTTTCAACAGCAATCTCTACAGGCAGTCCGTGGCAATCCCATCCAGCTTTTCGAGTGACGTACTTTCCCTTCATTGTCTGGTAACGAGGGAATACATCTTTAAATACACGCGCTTCGATGTGGTGAGTTCCGGGCATTCCATTTGCA
>WLME01000040.1 GCA_009700365.1 Actinomycetota bacterium
ACCCTCAGCGGTGGAGGTAAAGAAGTAATCTCCATTGGAGAAAAGTGTCTCCTGGGAGCAAATTCAGGTCTTGGCATTTCCCTCGGTGATAACTGCGTTATTGAAGCGGGTACTTATCTCACTGCCGCGGCAAAGGTAACTCTGCCAGATGGTGAAGTTGTAAAAGCTGGATCTCTTTCAGGGGCAAGTAATTTATTGTTTCGTCGAAATTCACTTACTGGAGGCCTTGAAGTTGTTATGCGCACCGGAACATGGGGCGGCTTGAACTCGGTGCTTCACGCCAACTAGTTAATTAGCTAATTGGAAGTACGGTGAAGGAATTTTCACTCGACTTCTAAAAGTATCTCCACGCAACAACTTGGTAGAACCATTTCGCGAAGTCCCTTTTATATATGTAACTGCTCCTGCCGAATTTCGAGAAATGACTTCAAGGGATACGACATCAGGAAGCAAAAAGGCTTGTGATACCAGTTCTTGAGTTGCATTTGCCTTCCACGAGGCAAACCTTGGATTTATTTTTGGATTGAGCCCTGCAGGATCTGCAACGGATTGAGTGTAGGAAGTTGCTTGGCCCCATGCATCTGCAGTCGTCTGCGTTGCCCCACCTGATGAGGAGAAGAAGTAAGCCTGAATTGGTTTGCCTTTAGCCAGAATTGCCAAACTCGTTGTTGTGTCCAGATTTGTTCGAATCACGGCCGCTTTCCAGAGCGCACCTATTTTAGGTTCAATCTCCTTCGAATAACCTACAAAGTTTTGATCTGCAATATGTGAGTAGACGTGACAGTCGCATGAAGCTTTAAGAACTCCAACTTTGGCAAGTGCATAAGAGCGCGATGCAATTACCTGCGCTTCCAGTGCTGCTGCGGGCCATGAAGATGGCATCTCACTAATTCCCCACAAATATTCATCGTGAATCAAAAGCGAATTGGTGACTTCGATTGCACCTTTGATTACTTTCATCTGGATCTGCCCATATCGATATTTCACAGCACTTCCAGGTTGTGCAAATGTTACGAGTGAATTTGGGCCAGTCCATCTAATGGTGAAGCTCTTACCTGAGACTGGACCTGTTATCGCACCGTTTGCGTCGAGCCTGAAGGATGCCTTCTGTTTAGTCATAAAAGTTGCAATAGGCAGTGCATCTGTAGGTCCGACTACTTCGCCTGCAAATATTTGAATTGTTGAATCGGGTGTAGTGGATACAAATGAAACCGAGTGCAGCAAATGGCCAATATTCACCCGAATAGTTTGAGTATCAACCACCGGTGTAATGCTTACATCTTTGTAATAGTAATTAAGAATGGCTGTTGCGCTCTCGCCGGTTAAGGCATGCGCTCTGGCACCCATCTGGCTCATTCCGACCCCATGGCCATATCCAGCACCAGTAAAAGAGAAAGTTTGAGGAGTCTCAGCACTTGCAATAGGAATTACAATGAGCGAAAGCAATGCGAGTGTTAAAGCTTTATACATCCTCATCAGATGACGCGCTCTTTCTTGCATCTACAAATTCACGATATGCCGCAATTACCTCTGTGGGTTTGCCTCTCATCATGAGTTTGCCCTTATCGAGCCAGACAACTTCATTACAAATATCTTCAATCGTTGCAAGTGCATGGCTGACAAGAATGAGTGCCCGATCTGCGGTGCGAAGTTCCTTAATGCGATTGAGGCTCTTCTCTTTAAACTTTACGTCTCCGGTACTGAGAGCCTCATCGATAATGAGAATATCTGGTTCGACGACTGCGGCAACAGAAAATGCTAGACGTGCATACATGCCGGAGGAATAAGTGCGCATTGGTGCATCGATTGCTTCACCTAGCTCGGAGAAATCTGCAATGGCATCAAAGTTGGCATCAATTTCCTCACGAGACATTCCTGCAGCAAGCCCACCTAAGTAGACATTGTCGCGACCAGTCATTGACGGATTAAAACCAACACCTAAAGCAAGAAGCGTACTTACGGATCCGTACACTTCTACGCGCCCTTGTGTGGGAGGCACAATTCCAGAAATCACTCGCATCAATGAAGACTTTCCAGCTCCGTTAGAGCCAATAATCCCAAGCACGGTTCCGTAATGCACATCGATCGATACTTCGTTGAGTGCTCGAACAATTCGAGTGTGCTTCTTGCCTCGACCTAGAGTTTTCAAGCGCGCTTTTAAAGTTGGCTTCTTATCAATAGAGGTTGTGTATGTAAGGCCGAGATCTTTTACAGTGACTGCGACGCTATGAGGAGAATGTTCGTGGTTATAGTCGGACAGCGAAATCACGCTCCCTCGATAAGAAGAAATATGTTCCTACAAAAAAGATAAATAAAGACCACGCTGTTGCATGAATAAGGCCGTAGGTCGAAGGAGCCTCAGCGTGCACAACAACGCGTGACCAAGAATCAAGCAAAAAGAAGATTGGATTTGCAATTTCTAGTGACTTGATTCGGTCTGAGATATTGGTCGCTTCATAAAGAATAGGAGATAGGTAGAGCAAACTTCGTGTGAGATAAGGAAGCATGCTCGAGATGTCACGGAAGTAAACATTGATACATGAGATTAATATGGCCATTCCCAGAGCCATTACCAATGCAATTAGCAAGATTGGAATTGCCCAAAACATTTGCCACGAATAAGGGAGTCCGATTATCTGATGGATTACGGCAAAGACAATAAGGGTTGGAATGAATTTAAAGAGAGCAATTACTGTGGCTGACATTGGCAACATAATGCGAGGAAAAGAAGTATTAAGAATCAATCGTTGACCCGAAGTGATTGCCTTCACTCCCCCGGTTAAGCTATTTGCAATTAAGTAAAAGAGGAAAAGGCTTGCGGTCAGATGACCAAATCGAATTGAATCGCTGCTTCCACCAATTACATATATGAGAAGAAAATAGACCGCAGAGAGAAGTAATGGGTTGAGAACTAGCCACAGCTGTCCGAAGACTGAACCGTAATTTTGCTCCCGTAGATCAGAGCGAGAAAATTCGGCGATAAAGGTTCGGCGTCTCCAGAGTGAGCGCAAGTACTCGCGCATGGGCGGCAAACCCGCGCGGAAAGGCTCATAAACAACTACTGGTTTCTCCACGTGCGAAAGGCTACCGCAGTAGCCACCTCGTTATTCGGCCTTAACTAGCTTTTTTCATCCAGAGGCACGAGATTCTTTGGTGAAGAGATAAATCCGGCTCCCCATGCGAAGTGCATCGTTGGAATCACGGCCAAGAGAAGGAAATACTCTCGAAGAGACGATGCAATTTTGACCGAAGCTATTAGGACAAAAAATAAATAAATGGCGGCAGGAAGAAAGAGTATCGGCGTGAAAAACCCGGCAATGAGAGACGTTAAGAAGCCAACGAGAGCAACAGGTGGAGCCAGGTAGCGATAATTAATAGTTCCAATATGGCGACGAGAAACTACGCGACGCCAGCGACCATATTCAAAATATTGTTTAGCGAGCGCCTTGATAGAAGAACGTGGTCGGTAGGTAACGTGTAATCGCGGATCGAAATACACAACACCACCATTTTCGCGCAAACGAAAATTCAGTTCCCAATCTTGTGCACGAGTAAAGCGTTCATCAAATCCACCAATTTCAAGAAGTGCTTCACGTCTAAATGCACCTAAGTAGACAGTGTCTACTACACCTGCTTCTCCCCCTGTGTGAAAGCGCGATGCACCAACTCCGAGTGGGCTACGCATCGCTCCCGCGACTGCCTTCTCGAACGGAGTCACGCCGATAGCTGCCATAACTCCGCCGACATTGACTGCCCCGGTCTTCTTGAGAATTTCTACGACGAGCGATAAATAGCTATTCGGAATTTGTGCATGGCCATCTACGCGAACTATCACAGGGTTCTGAGATTTCTTAAGAGCAAGATTGAGACCAGCAGCAGTTCTTCCAGTTGGGTTATCTACCAGCACGACCCGCGATTCACGTTTGGAGATTGCTTCTGCAATTTCACGAGTTCGATCGTGCGATGGCCCAATCGCAAGAATTACTTCAATTGGCCCGAGATAATCCTGAGAAAGTATTGATTGCACTGCATGTTCAAGATGTTTTTCTTCATTCAAGACAGGAAGAATCACGCTAATTGCTGGTGTCGGTGAGGCAAATAACTCTGGAGTCGGTGTCGCCATAACCCCTCCACGCTATCGTCCAAGTACCCTACGGGTGTGAAATCATCCCGTGCAATTCGAATTATTACATCACTCTCCCTTGGTGTTGTACTCATTGCATCGTTATCGTGGCTCGGGCTAGGTCAGATCAGCGGGCAGATTTCAAGAATTGATGTATTTGGAGCCCTTAAAGATCGCCCTGAAAAAACATCACGTGCACTCAACTATCTCGTAGTGGGTTCTGATACGCGCGAAGGACTTACAAAGGCGCAGATCAAGGCGCTACGTGTTGGAAGTACAGCGGTTGCAGCAGGTGGGCGCTCGGACACAATGCTTTTGGTTCATATTTCAAAAGCTAGGGATGCTGCGTACATCGTTTCAATTCCTCGTGACACATTAGTCATGATTCCGGCTCACCGTAGCCAAGACGGCAAAAACGATATCCCTGAGCGACCAGGAAAAATTAACGCAGCATTCGCATTCGGAGGAGCACCTCTTCTTATACAAACAATTGAAGGTAAGACAGATCTCAAGATTGATCATTACGTTGAAGTAAGTTTTGCAGGATTTACAGGCGTAGTCGATGCACTCGGTGGTATTCAAGTCTGCTCCAAGGTAGCGATCAATGATCCAAAGAGTCACCTAGTCATGAGTGCAGGCACACACATTCTTGATGGAATTGAAGCTCTGAAATATGTGCGAACACGTGACTTCGATGGCCGTGGCGATATAGGTCGCATGGAAAGACAACAGCAATTTGTCAGCGCGGTGCTACGCAAAGCGACAAGTAGTGGAGTACTTCTGAATCCCATCAAACTTGCGAAGTTTTACAATGCAACAATTTCAACTGTAAAAATGGATTCAGCAGTAAATAAGAGTGATTTACTAACTCTTGCCAAGCAGATGCGTAATCTTTCATCAGGGAATGTTCGTACTCTTACAGTTCCACTTTCAAATCCAAATGGAAGCTACCCTGGCGTAGGTTCAGTAGTAATTTGGGATCAGGTGCTTGCAACTGATCTATGGACTCGAATTCGCAACGATGAAGCGCTCGTCGAGACCATTAAGCCAACTGCAACGGCATCCTCTAAGCCTGTAATGGTCGACAAATTTAAGACCAAGACTGCTGCAGACAATCCTTGCGCCACCACGAAATAGCCCGTCATTTTCCAATTTTAAATAACACTGCAATAGACTCCGACTTATGACTCTGAAACTTTCAGTTATTGGTTGCGGTTACCTTGGTGCAACTCATGCAGCATGTATGTCCTCGCTAGGTTTTGAAGTGGTAGGTATTGATACCGACCAGAGCAAGGTTGATCTCCTGTCTAAAGGCGAACTCCCTTTCTACGAACCAGGTCTAGATACATTGCTTGCCGAAGAGATGAAGACGGGTCGACTCTCCTTTACTACTGACTTCTCTGCCGTAGCAGAAGCAGATATTCACTTTATCTGCGTGGGAACTCCACAGAGCAAGGATGGACTTGCAGCAGATCTCACTTATGTAAAGTCTTCAGTTGCTGCGATTGCCCCACACCTTAAGGAAGGCTCTCTGGTAGTCGGAAAGTCCACTGTGCCTGTTGGAACTGCGCAGCTACTTCGTGATCAACTTTCAATATCTGCTCCACAAGCAGATCTTGCATGGAATCCTGAATTCCTCCGCGAAGGTTTTGCTGTTGAAGATACTCTGACGCCAAATCGACTTGTTGTTGGTGTTGCCAATGATCGCGCCGAAGAAATTCTTAAAGAGGTCTATAAGCCAATTATCGACCTTGGAACACCGTGGATTCGCGCAGATCTACCTACTGCAGAACTCGTCAAAGTTGCAGCAAACTCATTTCTAGCGACAAAAATTTCATTCATCAATGCAATGGCAGAAGTCTGCGAGGCTGCTGGTGGCGATGTCACGGTACTCGCAAAGGCAATTGGATACGACCCACGTATCGGAAACCGTTTCTTGCAGGCAGGTATTGGATTCGGTGGAGGCTGTCTCCCTAAGGATATTCGTGCCTTTATGGCCCGTGCCCAAGAACTCGGGGCAGATCAAGCTCTCGAATTCTTGCGCGAGATTGATGCAATTAATCTTCGTGCCCGCCAACGTGTAATCGATGTCGTTCGTGCAGATCTTTCAGAAGATCTCACTCAGTACAAAATTGCTGTACTTGGTGCAACTTTTAAGCCTGATAGTGATGACGTGCGAGATTCCCCAGCGCTTGATATTGCGGCTCAATTGCAAGCAGCTGGCGCACAAGTTGTTGTCCATGATCCAAAAGGTATTGAACCTGCACGCAAGCGCTTCCCGAATCTTGATTACCAAGAGAAGGTTGTCGATGCAGTAAAAGGTGCCGATGCAATTTTGCACTTAACTGAATGGAAGGAATACCGCGAACTCGACCCATCAGTCATTGGTCAACTCGTGAAATCAAAGTTCCTTATCGACGGTCGCAATATGTTGGATCGCAACTTATGGCGCGCAGCAGGTTGGCGTGTACATGCACTCGGACGTAGCGACTAAAACCCAGTCTTTGCATTGCGACGGGCGCTCAATTGAGCGCCCTTTGCTTTTGCCTCAATTGATAGTTCGGCAAGCTGGGATTCAATCTTTTTAGCAATTACTGCATCTGCTGATCCGATGATGCGAGCTGCAAGAATTCCTGCATTCTTGGCGTTATCAATTCCAACAGTTGCGACAGGAATACCGCCTGGCATCTGAACAATCGAGAGTAGCGAATCCATTCCATCAAGATTCTTGAGCGAGACTGGAACGCCAATAACAGGAAGTGTCGTAAGGGAGGCCACCATTCCTGGAAGGTGAGCCGCGCCCCCTGCGCCAGCAATGATTACCTTGTAACCCTTTGATGCTGCAGTCTTTGCGAAATCAACCATCTCTTCGGGCATGCGATGAGCTGAAACAACATCTGCGCTGTAGCTAATTCCAAAAGAATCGAGAGCCTTTGCAGCTTCTTCCATGACCGGCCAGTCGGAGTCTGAACCCATGATGATTGCTACATCTTTACTTTCACTCATCGATAGCTCCGCTCATATAGTCACGTGCATGCTGCACATCAGTGGTTAATTGTAGAAGGTCGGAACCCACTGCGGTGACATGGCCAATCTTGCGTCCCGTGCGGACTTCTTTTTTATATTGGTGGAACTTTAACGCTGGATTGCGCGCCATAATGTGAAGATAAGGGCGATACATATCAGTCTTCTCACCGCCCAAGATATTTCCCATCACTGCGATTTCTGCAGTCATAGAAGGATCACCGAGCGGGAGATCAAGAATGGCGCGTAGGTGTTGCTCGAACTGACTTGTGACAGATCCATCAATTGTCCAATGGCCAGAATTGTGTGGGCGCATCGCAAGTTCGTTGATATAGAGATGATCGCCCTTTACAAACATTTCAACTGCCATAACACCAACAACGCCAACTTCTTGTGCGATTTCAAGAGCGAGCTTCTGTGCCTTTTCGGCGAGCTCAGAAGAAATATTCTGTGCAGGCGTGATCGTAAGAGTGCAGATTCCATCTTCTTGAACAGTTTCAGTTGGAGTCCATGCTGTCGCTTGCCCATGTGGCGATCGGGCAACCATGACGGCAATTTCAGAGTCAAAAGATATGAACTCTTCAATTAAGAGTTGTGGCGTTGTCTTAAGAACTTCGGTTAGCTCATCCTGCGAATTAATCTTCCATACGCCACGACCGTCGTAACCTCCAGAGATTGCCTTAGCAATCAATGGGTAACGTTCGATATCTGCGGTAGATGTTGCAATCTTCCAGGTTGGTGCTGGAAATGCGCTGAGCTTTTTACGCATCTCAGCTTTATCCTGAGAATAAATGAAAGCGGATGAAGGTGGATAAACCTTTGTGCCAGTTGCTTCAAGACCTTTAATAACAGATAGCGGCACAAGTTCATGTTCGAATGTGATGACATCGCATTCTTGAGAAAATTTCTTCAGCGCTTCTAAATCGTTGTAGTCACCAACCAGGTGATGTGTGATTTGAGCACCTGAGTCATCTGGGCTCTGAGCAAAGAGAAGTAAATCGATTCCAAGTGCTGTTGCTGGCGCAACCATCATGCGGGCAAGTTGACCTGCGCCAATGACGCCAACGCGAGGAAATCTTTCGTTCACGGACGCTATCGTAGATGAACGATGTCTCCCACTGTTACTCGAGAGCCGTCTTCAAGAATGAGTTCTCCAGCAGGCGTAATGCCAATAGCTTTTCCATTCTTATGGGTGCCACCTGGTAGATCGATTCGAATCTCATTGCCAATAGTTGCGCAGACC
>WLME01000041.1 GCA_009700365.1 Actinomycetota bacterium
ATGTTGTCGAAGTGCTCGCCTCATACCATCAAGCTCATTCTCCAATTTAACGCGTTGACGTTGATCGATACTTCGCCGACTATCTCGTTTACTCAAGAGACGTTCTAGCTCTTTGATATCAATTCTGATCCTTGAATAATCCGAGAAGTTGCCAAGGTGACATTGCGCCGACTCTTCAAGTTCTGCGGCAGCTGAATTATTCTTTCGAATCTGCCGGACCAAACCCACAACTGCCCTATCCGCCTGAAATTGTGCGAATGAAGATTCAAGGCTTCCATGCGCACGTTCGCGACCGAAGCGAGCAATGAGATTGATTGACATGTTGTATGTAGGGGTAAATGATGAACGCAATGGATATGTTCGAGTAGATGCTAGACCTGCGGCAGTCGCAGAGTCGACTGTGGGCGACCATTGCACGACGGCATTGCCTTCAATATCGATTCCTCTTCTTCCAGCACGGCCTGTTAGCTGCGTGTACTCCCCCGGCGTAATAGGAACATGTGCTTCACCGTTCCACTTTGTAAGTTTCTCTAGAACGACAGTTCTTGCTGGCATATTGATTCCAAGAGCCAATGTTTCAGTAGCAAAGACGGCCTTCACCAGTCCTCGCTTGAATAATTCTTCGACTGCTCCCTTGAAACTAGGAAGCAGGCCAGCGTGATGCGCCGCGATTCCACGCTCGAGAGCTATCAACCAATCGCGATAACCAAGAACTTCTAAATCCTCTTCCGCGAGGTTCTGCGTGTACTTTGAAGCCGTCTCAATGATCTCAAGACGTTCTTCGGTATTGGTTAGCTTTATTCCTGCTGCGAGGCATTGTTTCACCGCCGCATCACAACCTGCACGTGAGAAGATGAAAGTAATTGCTGGAAGTAGATTCTCTCGCTGAAGTTTCTCGATGATGTCGGGACGAGTAAGGCGGTTATCGCTTTCTCCAAATCGTTCGCGACGATGTCGAGGTGCACGTACATGACGTAGAGCTTCGCGCTCTAATCCTAGAATTTCGGGATTAATTCGACCCTGCTCGCGGAAGAGGTCAACAAGACGATCTCCAATTAACACATGTTGATACAGTGGAATCGGACGCACCTCAGAGACGATGACTTCGGTCGCGCCTCTGACTTCACCCAGCCAATCGCCGAACTCTTCAGCATTTGAGACCGTCGCAGAAAGTGAAATCACCTGAACGCTCTCCATGAGGTGAATCAGAACCTCTTCCCATACGGCGCCGCGTGACTTATCTGCAAGGTAATGAACTTCATCCATTACGACAGAACCCAAATTCTTGAGTGTCGAGGAGTTTGCATAGAGCATATTTCGCAGGACTTCGGTAGTCATGACGAGAATTTCTGCTTCAGAGTTAATATTTGTATCTCCGGTCAGAAGTCCAACCCGCTCTTCACCGAAACGATCTACAAATTCTTGAAACTTCTGATTCGATAAGGCCTTTATGGGCGTTGTGTAGAAGCACTTCTTTCCAATGGCCAAGGCACTGAATGCAGCGAATTCTCCGACTACAGTCTTTCCAGCACCAGTGGGTGCAGCAACCAAAACCCCTTTTCCGTCTTCGACGGCGTGGCATGCAAGTATTTGAAACTCATCGAATCCGAAATCGAATTGATTGATAAATTGTGTCGTAAGCGGGTGTGTCCCACGTTTTTTTGCAGCTGCAAATCGTTCAGCCGGGGTTGTCATAGCGCCCACGTGAGGCCTGCCGAAGGTACGCATTCGGCAGAGATTGGAGCTGGGCCTATACGTTCACCATCAGCATAAGCAACTGCCTCCGCAACCAATGAAATCTTTTTGGTTCGAAACATCTTTACCTTGGGATGAGATATGTGTGAACCAGAGTAAACCTTTGGAAATACCTTAAGAAATTCAATCTTGGACACAGGTTCGAGAATCATGACATCAAATAGTCCGTCATGAAGTTGAGCTTGCGGGCAGACGTACATCCCACCGCCATAAGATTTGCCATTACCGATAGCGATCAACATCGCTGAAGTAGTGAAGGTCTGATTGTCAGTTGTAATTTCATACTCCAACGGCTTAAAACGAGGCAATTCAAGGGCTATTGCAGCGTTGTAACGTTGGGGACCCTTGGGCCATACAAGGCGATTCGCCCGCTCGTTTACCACTGAATCGAATCCTGTAGAGAGAATTGCGGCAAACCATTCGGAATCTACATTGCCGAGATCGATTGCCTTAGCTTCAGTTGTTGTGACGCAATCTAAGTACCTTTCAATATCCTCTAGTGACCAGCCAAGTGTCCTCACAATGTCATTTCCTGTACCTGCAGGCATCACCGCAAAGGGAATTCTTCGTGGAACAACTAGTTGCAGAATTAAATGGGCTAGTCCGTCTCCCCCAACACTTATGACTCCTTGGCAAGAGTTGCCATCCAGAAAGGATTCCAGATTGTTTCTGAGCGCTGATGCGGATGGGGCTGAGAAGACTTGGTATTCGAACTCTCTATCTGCGAAATATTTCACGACTTTCGATCCGACTGAAATGCCTTTTCCATGTCCAGAAGTCGGATTGATTACGATCGCCCACATTAGATGCCATTGACGAGAGCGAGTGCTTCATCGCGTTTACTTCGTCTTTTATCGTTGAGAAGAGCTATGCCACCGGCCATTAAGTACAACAGAATTAGCGGCGCAGCTAGTGCCAGCATGGATAATGGGTCTGCACTCGGTGTAAAACCTGCAATAAAGAGACAGATACCGAAGATCCACGCTCTCCAGGGTCGAAGAATAGTTTTACCTGAGAGAAATCCAATTGCGTTGAATGTGACAAGGAAAACTGGCAATTCAAAGGCTATTCCGAAAAGCAAAATTACCCTCAGCACAAAATCAAGGTAATCATCGAACTTAACGAGGTTTGTTAACGAATTAGGTGTGAATCCAAAGAGAACTCTTACCGCGACTGGAAGAATCGTGTAACCGAGGAACGCACCAATACTGAAGAACGGTGTAGCAGCGACAAAGAAGAGAATCGAATTTCTCTTCTCTTTTCGATGAAGCGCAGGAGCGATAAATGCCCAGAGTTGAAATAGCCAAATTGGTGCAGTCACAATGATTCCGCTCAATATTGCAACTTTGATCTGCAAATTGAGTGGACCTAAAACTCCATTGATATAGAGGGAGCCGCAACTCGATGCCCCCGTTTGCTGAGCGACTTTAAGGTCGCATACAGGTTTAGCTAATGCAGTGATTATGTCGTTGTAGAAGAACCATCCAACAAGTGATCCAAGAATTATCGCAATCGCTGATTTAAAAACGCGTGAACGAAGCTCGCGTAGATGATCTAGGAGCGGCATACGACCGCCTGAGGTGGCCGCCATGGAGATTACTTTTCAGTCGATCCTTTATCTGGATCTGTAGTTTCGTCTTTCATCTCTTTCATCTCACTCTTGAATATACGCATTGATTTGCCCAATGAACGAGCTGAATCTGGAAGACGCTTTGCTCCAAAGAGGATTACGAGTACGAGAAGGAGAAGAAGTATGTGGCTAGGCTCGCGTAAAAACATGGTGCAACCCTATCGCACCAGAAGGATTTCAGTCATATAGGTCGAGAGCCGACTTTGCCCTTGCAGATATTTCATTCCTCACCGAGCTAGGCTCTGTGAGAACCATCGCTCCCCCGGATGCGATGACAGTACGGGTCAACCAAGCAGGGCTAAAGGTTGAGAACTCAACGTCTGATTCATTGCCTTGAGGTTGGCACCCTAGGGTCTCAAGAGATTTTCGGAGTTCTCGAATGAGCGAAACTTTGGCTGTGATGCTGGCTGTCGGGATTTTTGCGAGATCAATATCCATTACCTGTTGGTCCAGAAGGGAAATCTTCTTGATCCGATCAATTCTGAAAGTTCGTTGAGATTGAGTGAGCTCACAGAAACCAACCAGAAATTCGCGATTCTCAGATTGATACATCTCAAGAGGTGAAACAACTCGAGTGGTCACTCGATCTTCGGATGCGGTGTAGTAATCGATAGAGATTCGGCGTGAGCTTTTAAATGCGCTCTCGATTACAGAGGTAGTTTCTGTTGAAATGGCAGGAACTGCCTCAACGATCTTCTCCAATCCTTTACCTAGCTTGGCGCTGAGAGCCGCAATAGTTTGCAGGAGATCGATTCGATCTGCAGGAATATTTTTAGCCAATAATTCAAGACCAAGCAGTATCGCTACGATTTCTTGCGAACTTAGCGATCGAACGAGATTGAGCGTGTCGGCATTACGAATGGACACGAAGCCTGATTCAAATTCCAACTCAATGAGATCGAAACGGCTATCTCCGCACATCCATAGTGCGTTGAGATCGCTTAAAAGTTCTGATTCTGAAATACCGAATTCAGAGGCGAGTGATTTAAAGGAAATGCCTTGATGAGAGGAGATGTACGGAACTAGGTCAAGCATTCGTGCCGCTTTCTCAGCCGGAGTGGATTTTCTAACCATGCGCACTCACGATTTCCCGAAGAAGCGCTTGGATTGATTCACGGGCCGATACGGGCTCTAGTAATTGAACATCATCTAGATGCCATAGAACGTCCTCAATCAATTCGGACTCCCGAAGATAAGGATAACGGATGGTGCTCCACTCATCTCCTTCCTCCTCGATAGTGCTTACAGAACGCAATCGATGAGCCTTTCCGCGACGAACCTTAAGGAATGCAAAAGAGTTCTTCTCTGGGGATTTCAGTTGATCTGACATGGAAAAATCAGAAGGTATCTCGTAAGACTTCGATCTTCCTTGTTCCTTTATCTCTGAATCGATTCGATCCATGCGAAAGAGTCGAACTCCTTGCTTCTCGATATCTCTTCCCGCTACATACCAATGTCCACCTTTTGTACCCGCACCATATGGCTCGATGACTCTGCTCTGGCGTGAACGGTCGGCTGCGATATAGAAGAAGGAAATGGTTTTACGTTCGGCTATCGCATCAACCACAACTGAAAAATTCTCTTGAGGAATAGCCACATGTGGTCTCAGTGATGGAAGGGAATCCAAATCAGAATCGACACCCAGAGATTTCAATTTCACGAGCGCTGAAAGGGCTGTGGAGTCAAGAACTGCACCCTTCCACACCTGGGTCGCTTGCGAAATCAGGGATAGTTCGAGGCTAGATATCTCATCAATATCAATTTTGTAATTGTCTGGCCGAATTCGATAACCAACTTCATCCTCAAACAGTGGATCAAAAGAGCCAACCTCAATGGTAATTCCAAGATTGCGCAAATCATCCTTATCGCGTTCAAACATTCGCTCCATGGCATCGGCTTCGCCTTCGTACCCATCGATTGCAGAGAAAATTTGAGTCTTAGTGAGCCATCTCTTTGTTGCGAGAAGTGCGATAGTCAGATTAACTAATCGTTCACTCTTCCGCGACACCGTATGCACCTTTTGCTGGTCGTCTGCGGCGGGCAAGTACTTCGACACCGGGAGCCATTCTGCGACTGTGAATGAGAAATCCGGTGTGGCCAATCATTCTCTGCTGAGGTCGAACTGCAAGACCTTCATGATGCCATCCACGAACAATAGTTTCTGAGCTCTCCGGCTCTGTGAAGTGGCCGTCTTCCTTTATCGCCTCAGCAGTGGCAGATAACTGAGTCGTAGTTGCAACATATGCAAGAAATACACCGCCGGGACGTAGAACTTTTGCAGCCATTTCAATACATTCCCATGGTGCCAGCATGTCGAGAATCACACGATCGTATTCCTGCGTGAAGTCTTGATCCTGCACCGAACCAACATCAAGGCGCCAATGTGACGGCCTTTGACCAAAGTAATTTTCAATATTTGCAGAAGCGTTGTCAGCGAAATCCTGCCGACGTTCTACCGAATGCACTGATCCTGTTGAGCCGACAGCTCTGAGAAGAGAGAGAGTGAGAGCTCCGCTACCGACCCCTGCCTCTAAAACTCGTGCGCCAGGATAAATATCTGCGACCCCAATGATCATGGCAGCATCTTTCGGGTAAACAATCGTTGCGCCTCGTGGCATCGAAAGTACGTAATCTGCGAGTAAAGGAATAAATGCGGTGAACTTTAACCCAGCAGTTGTACTAACTACCGAACCTTCCGGCAGTCCGATTAGATCGTCGTGCGTAATCCAACCTTTATGTGTGTGCCATTCTTTCCCAGGGGTTATCGTGAAGCTATAGAGCTTTCCTTTGGGGTCGGTTAATTGAATCCGATCACCGGCTTGGAAATATCCTGATTTAGACACATGCGCATCTTAGGTGAATCTATGAAAAGTATGCGAATGTCGCGCTATCGTCTACTCGATGGAAACGTTACGCCTCTCCCCTAGCCGTATGAACGATTTCACCAATTGTCCGCAGCTCTATAAGTACAGGGCCATTGATCAGCTTCCCGAACCGCCGAGTATTGATGCCGAACGTGGGAAATTGATTCATTCAATTCTCGAGGACCTCTTTGAATTGCCGGCGAATAATCGAACTATTGAAAGTGCGCGAGATCTTCTGCCAAAGAGATGGGCAATGCAGGTGCTAGATAAACCAGAGCTTTCTTCGCTCGTTCTCGATGAGAAGGAATGGTTTGATCGCGCAGATTCGCTTTTGAAGAATTATTTCTCACTTGAAAATCCTCAAACGTTCGAATCCACGTATCGAGAACTCCATCTTGAACGCACAATTTCTGACGAGATTTATCTGCATGGATATGTCGATCGTTTAGATATCGCTCCAACAGGAGAAGTTCGCATTGTTGACTATAAGACTGGTAAATCACCAAAACCGGGTTGGGAAGAGAAAGCGCTATTTCAATTGCGCGTCTATGCACTTCTCTATTGGAAGAACCAAGGAGTATTACCGAAGTTACTACAATTGATTTACCTGGGTGATTCACGGATTGTGAAGAGCGAGCCAACTGAAGCGCAACTCAAATCTGCCGAAAAAGTTCTGAACGCAATCGGTCAAGAGATTCTTACTGCAATAGAGAGCAATCACTTCCCCACTAAGAAGTCACGTCTATGTGATTGGTGCTTCTTTAAAGCCATATGTCCGGCGCATAACTAATCTGGCTAGTTAGCGTTAAAGTACTTTGCCTCTGGGTGGTGAACAATTATCGCCGATGTAGATTGCTCCGGATGGAGTTGATACTCCTCAGATAGAAGTACTCCGATGCGACCTGGATCCAATAATTCACAGAGTTGTGTTTGCTGCTCAATATCTGGGCATGCAGGGTATCCGAATGAATATCGCGATCCCCGATAACCTTGATCGAGAATCCCTTGAAGATCTTGCGAATCTTCACCCTTAACAGCCAACTCTTCACGTACGCGTGCATGCCAGTGCTCTGCTAGGGCTTCAGTCAATTGAACAGATAGACCATGAAGTTCGAGGTAATCTCGATATGCGTTTGCGGCGAAAAGCTCGTTAGCCGCCTTACTTACTGTATTTCCCATCGTCACAACGTGAAATGCAACAACATCAACCTTTCCAGATTCTCGTGGGGCAAAGAAATCCGAAAGGCACAACCGGCGATCTCGAGATTGGCGTGGGAAAGTGAAACGAGTTCTCTCCTTACCTTTTTCGGGACCTTCATGATGCAAGATCACCAAATCATTTCCCTCAGAAACGCAAGGGAAGTATCCATAAACAACGGCTGCCTCTAGCCATCCCTTCGATTGCACTTCATTGAGAAGCTTTCGAAGTTGCGGCCTTCCTTCGCTCTCGGCCATCGCCTCAAATTCTCCACGCGCACCCTTAAGTCCCCATTGGCCCATAAAGAGTGCACGTTCATCTAACATACCCACGTAATCTGCGAGAGGAATTCCTTTCACGATTCTGCTTCCGAAAAAGGGCGCTTGAGGAATCGTCACGTCGAGTGAGACATCACTTCGTTGAATATCAATGACTTTATCTTCGGGTTTGCGAACTACGGCCTTAACTTTTCGTTCGCGAAGCGCCGGAAGTTCTGCACCTTCGTCTCCTCGCTTGACAGCCATGATCGCGTCCATCAAACGAAGTCCTTCAAATGCATCTCGCGCATATCGAACCTGCCCAGGGAAGATGGAGGCAAGATCCTGTTCAACATATGCACGAGTTAGTGCGGCTCCCCCAAGAACTACTGGCCATTTATCAGCCAGGCCACGCGAAGTGATCTCTTGCAAATTCTCCTTCATGATCACTGTTGATTTAACAAGCAAGCCCGACATACCAACAGCATCGACATCATTTTCCAGCGCAGCATCAATAATCTGATTGATTGTTTGTTTGATTCCGATATTTACAACCTGGTATCCATTGTTGGACAAAATGATGTCGACAAGGTTTTTACCAATGTCGTGTACATCGCCCTTGACCG